>JAGVIF010000135.1 GCA_020056205.1 Lentisphaeria bacterium
GATCTAAATATAAGAAAATCATTCGTGTAATTCGTGGCTAAAAAAGGTTTTTGAAATCGGCAATCGGAAATAATTCGAGTATTTCGCCTGCCCTGAGCTCCGTCGAAGTGTCGAACCAGCCGAAGGGTGACTCCTGTCTTCTGGCTTCCTGAGTTATAAATTAAGTTTTGCAATTGGCTCAGACGCTTAAAACATATAACTTTAAAACAAAGACACTAAGGTGGGGCGCGTATAGTATATGAGCAACAAAACTTTTTCCGAATTTGCGGAATTCGCAAAAACAAGCCTAGCGGAGAGCTTTTCAGAGCTTGAAAAAGCGCGCAAAAAAATTCTTGGGCAAACTATAATTTTCATATCGTGCGCTGTTATGGGGGGTATTCTTACCGCCGCGCTCTATTTTCTTGTGTCTTCTCTTTGCGGAATAATATCCGGCGGAATAATGATTATTCCTCTCATCGGGTATTACGTCGTTCAGATTCACGAACCCTACAAAGGCTATAAAAGCGATTATAAGAGAAATGTCGTAGGAAAGATGGTCAAATTCATAGACCCCACCCTTGATTATGATCAGTCTAAAGGCATCCCTCAATCCAAGTACATGTTGAGCAAACTTTTTCTAAAGTCCCCTGACAGATATGATTCGGAGGATTATGTGTTTGGAAAGATGGGTCTGACGGAGATTGAATTCTCGGAGGTTCACTCGGAGTATAAGACGCAAAGCACTGACAGCAAGGGACATACGCGAACACATTGGCACACGATCTTCAGAGGGATATTTCTCATCGCCGATTTCAATAAAGATTTCCGCGGAGAAACCGTTGTCCTTCCAGATTTTGCCGAGAAGGCTTTTGGGTTCATCGGAAAAATGCTTCAATCTTGGAATCCATCCCGTGAGAATCTGATAAAGCTTGAAGATCCGGACTTTGAAAAACTTTTCGTAGTGTATGGAACAGACCAGGTTGAGGCAAGGTACATCCTCTCCCCGTCTTTCATGGACAGGATACTTAATTTTCACACGAAGGCGGAAAAACTCTGCGGCGGAAATGTCTGCATATCTTTTGTCAGATCAAAAATGTTCATAGCTATCCCTTGCGGAAAAAATCTGTTCGAGCCTGTTCTTTTTGAGAAAGTGTCGGAGAGCGGATATCTTTTGGAATATTTCGCATTTCTGAACCTCGCCGCGGGAATTGTCGGGGAACTGAATTTAAACACCAGAATATGGTCGAAGGACGCAATTTCAACAAACCCTGAACCATATTAACCAAAGTTTATTTGTCGGGAAGAAAAAACGGGGGAGTATTTGGAGAATGTCTCATCACGAAAAATGGGAATTGCCAATACGCGAAAAGTTCTCTCGGAATTCCTTCGGCTGCGTAAAAGTCCGCAATCTTTTCGATTCTAATTCTCGGAGACAAGCCGAATTGCGGAAGTTTTTCATCGGCAATAAGTTCGCCGATTTTATTTCTGAGCGCCGATGACGCCGCTTTGTAGTCCTGAACTTCAGCCGGAAGGTGGTAGCGCGCGAATTTCGCAAGCCCCGGAGATATTTGCAATTTACCCTCCATGGCGGATGGATTTTTAATGATGTCCCGGGCGCTGATTTCGTTGAAGAGTTTCCGGTTTTTGAAGTCCACGATCGCCTTGATTCCATCCTCTCCTCTTACTTCAAGCAGTATGAGGAGCATGCCTCCTTTTTCGTCATGGATTGACACAACCATAGGGGAAAAACCGGCCTGCAGGCAAATTTCGGAGGAAAGCCGGCAAAGTTCATTGACGCTTGCCTGATTCTGTGAAAGGATTTCCGAAATAGAGGCGGGGATATATTCCCCCTCCTTTTTGGCCGTAACTATGAATTTTTCTCCGAGCAGGTTGAAAAGGCGCGCGGGAAAATCTTTTTTAGATGGAATTCCCGACAAAAGGCCGTCCGCTATTTTCGCGCAGACAAATGCGTCTCTCCACCGGACGGCGTCTATTTTGGAAAACGGCCCGGTCAAAAGGGAGGAACTGAGGCCGGATGACAAGAGCATTTCGAGATAATCGGCGTCGGGAATTCCGGAAAAATCATCATCACTTATTTTTCCGGCGCAAATAGACGCCTCCTCCAATTTTCCACCATTTAACAGTTCAATTAATTTTTTCGCATCTGCCTGAGACACGCTGCGGGCGGGAGGCGGGAATATTTTGTCTCCCTTTTCCCGTATAAAAGAGACTCCTATGCAGGCGGCGATTATTACGGCAAACAAGCAGGCGGCGACTGGACCGGCGCCTGTGTTTTTTCCTTTTGTATTCACTTTTATTATTTTGCGGTTTGCTTTATTAAAATAACAGTTTAGCTTTACGGACTCAAAATTATATCCATTATTCACAATAAATCAACAGAGGTTAACTAAATGGGCAATCTAAGGAAGAAGAGAAGAAAAAAGATTGCGCGCCACAAACGCAGGAAGCAGAGAAGGGCAAACAGGCACAAAAAGTAATGCGGCCGTATTTTTCCGTTCCTTCTTCGGACGATATTCATATCGCCCGTCAGCCGGATCGAAAAAATCCAATCCGTTCTACGCTCTGACTTCGTCATTGGATATTCCGTGTTCGGCACGGGCGTTTTTTGCCCCTTACGCAAATTATTAAGATGATAAAAAACATCCCGCTAATTTTACTGGCCGCCGTAGTTTTCCAAGTCGGCGCTATGTCTTATTCACGCGATTCGGCATTTGATTTTTTTGACGGCCCGCCCGATGTGCTGGCATTGACTTCGGAGGAAAAAATCCCCGACGATGTTACGGCTTTTGCGAATTTCGCAGAGGCGGCATTGGAGCTTTTTGAAAAGGGCAAGATTGATGATTCGAGCGCGGAAAAACTTGTTCAAACAGTAGCGATAGATCCTTATGCGCGGCTGCCGGTGGCGATACTCATGGCATACTGGCTTGAAAAAGGCGAGCCAGAAAAATTTGTTGAAAAGCTCGGAAAAATAGCGGAAAATCATCCCGATTCCGACGCCTTGGCTCTGGCTTTGGCCTTGGCCTACGCGAGGCTTGAAAAAACCGAAGAATCCATAGACCTCATCGAGAAAACCCTTGACGCGCTGGAAGGTTCCGCCTCCTACGATTACGGAAAAAACTATGTGGAACTGGTTGTCCGTCTTTCAGAACTTTATGTAAAACAGGGAGACTTCGAGGCCGGAGAGGATATTTTTGACGAAGCGCTTTCAAAGAAAAAACTTCAGGACAATTTTAAGCTTAGAAGAGCGGCTTTCATTTTCTTTTCTCAAAAGGCGGAAAAGAAAGATTTTTCCCTTTTTTCGGGCTGGAAAGAACGTCGTTTTTATAGGAAAATGATGGAAAATTTCGGGGAAATTCAACGTATTTGGATTTCAGATTTGTCCGGCGAGAGCGACTCGAGGAAACTCAACCCGTTTGAGCTTGCGCCGGTCATTGAAGCGGGCAAAAAATTTGATATTGCGGAGAAGGCGGAGGATTTGGTCTTGGAAAGACTGCTTGAGAATCCAAACAACATCGAAGCCAGGGCAATGTTTGCGGCTTTGCTCTACGATACCGAAAATTTCGCGAACTCAAGACGCATGTGGAAATCCCTGTCTTCCCAGTTCAAATCTAATTTAAAATTCTTTCTTGAATATGGGAGAGCGGCGCTCGCCTCGCGAAAATACGATGAGGCGATAAAGGCTCTTGAATGGGCTGAATTCCTAAGTTCATCAAAAGAGAAAACATCATATCTTCTGGCTCTGGCATACATGGAAATGGGCAACTGCGAAAAAGCCATAGCAAAGTTTGAAAAAATGAATGATATGCCGGAAGCATGGTATAGCATCGCTCTCTGCCGCAGGAAAATGAATAAAAATCTTGACGCGGCCGAAGCTCTCGACAAAGCCGAAAAAATAGCTGTTGAGAAAAAGAGAGAGGATTTCCTTACAAAAGATTTTTACACGTTTCAGGCTTACATAAATGACAGGGCAAAAAGAACTGACAAAACTCTTGAGATTCTTAGGAAGCTCTACGAACAGTATCCTGAAGACCATGAAATTTGCAATTTTCTCGGATACATCCTCGCGGACCATGACATGGAACTGGATTTCGCTCAGAAACTCCTTGAAAAAGCGGTCGCAATGGAGCCCGAAAATGGTGCCTATCTTGACAGTATGGCGTGGACTCTCTACAAAAAAAAGGATTTTGAAGGAGCGCGAAAATTCATAGTCCTATCCATAAAACACTTCGATAAAGATCCGGATCCGGTTGTGTATGACCACGCCGGAGACATATTCAATTCAATAGGGATGAGAAAGGAGGCTCTGGAATATTGGAATATTGCGTCCGAAATATTCAGTGACGACTCCAATATTTCGAAGATTAAAGAGAAAATTCGCAAAAATGAAGAAGAATTTACAAAATGAGAAAAATAGCAGTAACGGGGAGAGGCCTGATAACGCCGCTCGGAAACGGTCTGCGGACGAACGAAAACGCTCTGAGAAAGGGAAAATCCGGAATAGTTGCCATGCCGGAATGGAAAGAAATCGGACTTGAGAGCCAAGCGGCGGGACTCGCCGATGAAAATCCGCCATGCCCCCTATTAGACATCAAGTCCCTTCGGTTTATGCCGCCAAATGCGGTAATGGCGGTGGCGGCGGCATACGAAGCTCTCAATGAAGCCGGCATTTCGCCGCATGAACTGAAAGGCAAAAAAATCGCGGTCATTCTCGGCTGCGCGGGCAGCGCCCATATACAGCTTTACGAAAGCGCGAAAATATTCCATGAAACGAAAAAAGTGAAGAGAGTTTCTCCTTTCGTAGTTCCGAAAGTGATGCCTTCTTCGGCGGTCGCAAATCTTTCGCTAACGCTTGGACTGACCGGAGAAAGCTATGATATAAGTTCCGCCTGCGCAAGCGGAACCCACGCTATAATGATATCCGCAAGATTGATAGAGGCGGGTATTTATGATATTATAATCACCGGAGGGACAGAGGAAATCAATTGGCCGCATGCCCTCGGATTTGACGCGATGAGAGCGACATCGAGGAAATATAATGACAGACCTGAGGAGGCGAGCCGCCCGTTCGATAAAAACAGAGACGGTTTTGTAATTGCCTCCGGCGCCGGAATCATCGTCCTTGAAAGCGAAAAATCAGTTAGGGAAAGAAATGCAAAGCCAATTTCCTATATAACCGGTTTTGGCGCCAACAGCAACGGCGCCGACATGGTGGTTCCAAATCCTGATTCAAGCGCCGACGTAATGCGAATGGCGATAGAAGATGCGAAAATCGCAAAAGACGCAGTTGATTACATAAACACGCACGGCACGAGTACGCCGTTGGGCGATTTATCTGAAATGACGGCGATAAAGAATCTTTTTGGAGAGCATGCTCCGAAAATCGCGATCAACAGCACCAAGTCAATGACAGGGCACATGATAGGCGCTTCCGGCGCGGTTGAGACTATATTTTGCTCGATTATGATTGAAAAGTCTTTTATATCACCGTCTTTGAATCTTGAGAATCCGGACGATGAGTTCATGTGGGCTAATTTCGCAAAAACAACGGTGGAAAATATAAAAATAAGGCATGCCCTGAATAACAGTTTTGGTTTTGGCGGCACAAACGCATCAATTATAATTTCTTCTCCTGAAGTTTTTACGTGATTGTCAGAGCCAATTGCAAAAGTCATAAACCGAGCCGTTGCGGACCTGCTTGCGCTCGGCGCGCAGGCAAGAGTATTTCCAAACAGGGGCACAATACCGTCCGTACGTATTCAGTGAACTACGTGTTGTTCGTAGTCGTAATCAATTGACCGCTTCGATTACGATAGCATTTGGGGTCAGGCATCCGGCGGAGCTGGATTGCTTGGAGCCCGTTAGAAATTTATTCAATCTTTTCGAATTTTGGGATATTACTCCCTTCAATACCCCAAAATATCGGAGTTACAATATAAACCTGTTCCTTGGTCTTAAATAAAATGAAATTGGGTTGGATATCAAGAGCATTCTCTCTCTTGAAGTCTTCATGTGTAATATATATAAGCATAATTTTGCCGACACTTAGAATAATGCCGTCTCCAATTTTAGCCCCATCATATGAGATGCCAATAGCTTCACCATCTCCAA
>JAGVIF010000597.1 GCA_020056205.1 Lentisphaeria bacterium
AAGGACTGGAGTTGACAATCGAATGGATCGGAAAGAACATGGAAAGGTACAGGACAAGTGAATACATCATTTGAACCGGGCTCCGCGCCCGAAGGATTCATCCCTTTATCCGTCCCGGTGATCCGCGGAAGGGAATGGGAATACGTCAAGGAATGCCTCGATACGGGATGGGTATCATCCGTCGGCGGTTTTGTGAACCGTTTCGAAGATGGAGTTAAGGCCGTCTCGAAATCGGCAGCTGCAGTAGCTATGGTCAACGGAACGGCATCTCTCCACGTTGCCTTGAGAATTGCGGGAGTCGAGGAGAGCGATGAAGTTTTGATGCCTGCGCTGACATTCATAGCTCCGGCCAACGCCGTAAGATATCTTGGCGCTTGGCCAAGATTCTTCGATGTCGATCCGGAAACATGGCAAATGGACGTCGGATTGGTCTCAAGATATCTGAGGACTGATTGCGTAATGAAGGACGGCTCTCCTCACAGCCGCGACTCAGGCCGACGGATACGCGCTCTTCTCCCTGTGCACATACTTGGAGCGCCGGTTGACATGACTCCTCTCCTCGAACTGGCCAGGGAATTCAGCATGAAGGTGATCGAGGACGCCACCGAAAGTCTCGGAGCAAAATATAAGGGAATCCCTATCGGCAGCCTCGGCGACATGGGATGCTTCAGTTTCAATGGAAACAAGCTGATTACTACGGGAGGCGGCGGAATGCTCGTGACCGATAATGCCGAATGGGCATTGAAAGCCCGCTATCTCAGCACGCAGGCAAAGGACGATCCACTAGAATACGATCATCACGAGATCGGCTACAACTACCGCCTAACCAACATTCAGGCCGCGATAGGATGCGCCCAGCTCGAACAACTTGGCGAATATATTGCCGCCAAGCGGAGGATATTCAAGCGCTACCAGACGGAACTTGCAGATTTAGCAGGAATAAGTTTTCAGAAAACCTGCCCCGAAGGCGAAAGCATCCGCTGGCTTACAACAATTTGCGTCAATCCCGATAAATTCGGCGCCGACAGCCGCACGCTTCTCAGGCGTCTTGCGGATTCCAGAATTCAATCGCGTCCGCTATGGCGCCCTCTCTATATGCTTCCACCATACTGCGGATGCGCCGTCGGAAATATCCCTGTGGCGGAACGCCTCTATCTCGAATGTCTCAGTCTGCCTTCGTCTGTCAATCTGTCAGACAATGACCAGGACAGGGTGATACGCGCAATGCGCTGTGCCGTAAGAGGAACGCATGCATAACAGTTTTATAGCCCGAGGATACCCGAATAACCTTTCCGGAGTGCTCAATTTTGGAAAGGAACAGTGGCTTGAAATATACGCTCCCCCCCTACCCGGCAAAAGGTATCAGGAGATATACGACAACATATCCTCCTCTTTCTCCAATGTGCTGCCCTCTATGGAAAAGGATACTGTCGTCTTCTATACTGCTGTTTCCGCGTACAAGCTGATCTACGTCAGCGCAATGCATTGCTTCGCGTGGGCGAGCCTGAAAACCCTCAAGGAAAAGGGAGTAAAGACGGTACTTGACGGAAATAGCAGGATCGAAATCAATGATGCGATTGCTGATGCTGCGCCATTCCGTTGGCTAAACAAGTTCCATTCGCAGGCCAACATGAAGCTCCGCCTGCTCGAAATGATAAGAACAGTCAGGCAGAACGCAGGCATCCGCAAATCCATAGCCGGCCTCTATCCGGCCCTCGGCGGACAGGGGACATGGATCACCGGAAACCCTGCTCAGAGTGAAGTCTTAGCCTATCTTGGCGGAAGAAATAAGGATGCCCTATGCATCCGGCCTGCGGCCTTCCCGGGAGGCTCCAGATCATCGCTGCCTCAAGACGTAAAATCATCTGTGGAGAATTTCACTGATTCTTTCCTTGACGGAATCATCTCCAAGGAACCTTCTCTCGCAGAGTTGTTGGATGTCAGCGTCCGGAATGCCATGAAGGGAGTCCTCCTCGGCATAGCGGCGGACGTGCTCAGTCATGAATCCCGGATCAGAAGATGGAAACGCGGAGAACTTGTCGTCACTCCCGTAGGCAACATCAGCTACAGGATTCTTGCCGCCGCATGGAGGATGTCCGGCGGAACGATCACTGCTGCAAGCCATGGAAACTCCTATCTGACAATTTTGCCGTCCAACTCGATAAACAATGGAGCCCTGCTTCTTTTTGATAAGTATGCCGTATCTTCATACGGAGAACGGGTTCTTACTGAGTTCACTAGAAGATATTTCAAGGGGCCGTTGACGTCGGATTGCGAAATCGTCATGGGTATCTCTCAATATCATGCGCTTTTCGAAAGGTTACAGGCCGGAACAAGACCAAACAGAATCAGGAAAATAATGGTCGTCGGATTTCCAATTGATTACCATTATTATCCGTCCCTCATAGAAAACAACTCCCATGCGTATGCTCATCTTACTTTGAGACTGATGAGAGTTCTACGCGCACACGGATATCATGTAATGTACAAGGCGCATCCGGACACAATTTCAGAGACTAAAGGCTTTTTCGACTCCGACGCAGACGAGATCATCACCGAAAATTTCACTTCCTGCCACGATAGCGCGGACTGTCTCCTCTACATGCAACCCTACACCACATCGTTCGGATTCGGTATGATGACCAGAATTCCGGTAGTCGTACTGAATAACACGTCGTCCAGCTACTGGCATCCGGAGGCGCTTGAACTGCTCAAGCGCCGCGCCTCCTTCGTAAATGTGGACGCAGGCGACGACTCGGCGCTCCGGTTCAACGCAGTAGAACTTGTGGCTGCTGTCGAACGATCTATCGAACTGGATGACCCGGAGATCGTCAAAAGGTTCGCTCTATGGGAGGGGGCATGATGAAAATCGGAATAATCCCAGAAAAAGCAGTTGAAAATCGCTTTTATACTTAAGTATTTGATAATAAAGTTTTTATGTTTTTTACTCCGTCAACCTTTTGGGTTGACGATGACTTGCGAACATTCCAAGCAGCCTATTACTATGGAAAATAAAATAGTCATAATCGGTGGAGGCGGACACGCAAAAGTCCTTATAAGCCTGATAAAGAAAACACCTTGCTATCGTATTCTTGGCTATACTGATGTTTCCAACAAAGGAACCATCCTTAAAACAGAATATATTGGAAATGATTCAGTTTTAAAAAGTATAATAAAAGAACACAGGGACTGTTCTGCTGCGCTGGGGATAGGAATAATTGGCAGGGCAAACAGCAGGATGCAAATATTTACAGAACTTAAAAATACCGGATTCCTCATCCCCGCAATAATTTCTCCGGACGCTGTCATTAACGAGGAAGTGGAAATCGGAGAAGGATCGGTCGTCTTTGACGGAGTTGTCGTCAACAGCGGCGCAAGGATATACAAAGCATGCATCTTGAACACAAACAGCACCGTGGAGCACGATTGCCGGATAGGAGACAATTCACATGTCGCCCCAGGGTCCGCTCTTAGCGGAAGCGTTTGTATAGGAAAAGACTGCCTTATCGGAACAGGGGCATCTATAATACAGGGAATTAAAATCTGCGACGGCTGTAAGATTGCCGCCGGCTCGGTAATTATAAAAGACTGCAAAATTCCCGGAATGTATGCGGGAAACCCTGCATCTCTTAAGAAACGCCTATGAAAAAAGGTATATTCATAATTGCGGAAGCAGGGGTAAATCATAATGGTTGCATGAAAACAGCAAAAAAGCTTATTGACGCTGCTAAAGACGCAGGCGCAAATGCAATCAAATTTCAAACTTTCTCATCCGAAGAACTTGCAACATCGTACGCTGAAAAAGCGGAATATCAGAAACTTTCCGCTCCTGAAAGCAAAAATCAGCTTCAGATGCTGAAACCGCTTGAATTCGGGGAAAAAGAAAATGTTGAACTTTCAACTTACTGCAGGAAAATGAAAATAGAGTTCATGTCTTCACCTTTCGACTGCAAAAGCGTTGATCTGCTTGACAGAATTGGCGTAAAAAGATTTAAAATCCCATCAGGAGAAATTACTAATTATCTTCTTCTGGAATACATCGCATTAAAGAAAAAGCCAATAATCCTCTCAACTGGGATGTCTACTATGAAGGAAGTTAAAAACGCGGTGAAAGTATTTTATTCAAAAGGAAATAAAATGATCGTCCTGCTCCACTGCGTAACCGAATACCCTGCCCCCTTTTCTGAAATAAACCTAAAAGCCATGTTGACCATGCAAAAGGCTCTCTCTCTTCCCGTCGGATATTCAGATCATACTGTCGGAATTGAAATTGCAATAGCGGCGGCATCTCTAGGCGCCGAAGTTATTGAAAAGCATTTGACCATCAGCAGAACTATGCCTGGCCCTGATCATAAGGCGTCCATCGAACCAAATGAGTTTTGCCGTATGGTCAATAATATAAGAAATGTCGAAAAAGCCCTTGGGAATGGCATTAAAATGCCGGCGAAATGCGAACTTATAAATATAGGGATAGCAAGGAGAAGCATCGTAGCTTCAACAGATATAAGAAAGGGGGAGCTTTTTTCTCCTAATAATTTGACCGCAAAAAGGCCCGGCGCCGGAATATGTCCCGGCATGTTAAGAAGTCTCTTCGGCAAAAAATCAAAATTATCATTCCGGAAAAATGAACTCATAACAAATTAACCTACATCGTTTATTATCAAGAACTTAGTTTAAATTCGGCTGATTGAACCGCAAAGCTTAGGTTAAAGGGAATGTCCTTATGCGCGTACTCCTCGTTGTTTACGACAATGATTCATATATTCACTGGTTCCCTCAAGGAATAGGATATCTTGCGGCAGTCCTTAAAAAGAAAGGTCATGATGCAGCCATATACAATCAGGACTTTCACCATTACCCTGATGAGCGCCTCACAGAATATTTGGATAATAATAAATTCGACATGGTGGGGTTCAGTTTCATATCCGGTTATTATCAATACAAGAAGGCGCTCAAAATATCCGAAGCTATAAATCGTTCAAAAAACAGGCCCTTATATGTGATTGGCGGACATGGTCCCTCCCCTGCCCCTGACTACTTTATCAGGAAAACCGGAGCCGATGTTGTTGTCATTGGAGAGGGGGAGGAGATTATTGCCGAACTTGCGGACGCGATAGAAAATAAAATTAACTTTGCAGGAATAAAGGGAATTTCCTATAGGGAAGGAGGCAATATCATAACAAATGTCCGGCATGAACTTGTCAAGGACATTGATTCGATCCCATTCCCCGCATACGAAATGTTCCCAATGCAATATTACAGGCTTCTACGAATGCCGCATTGCGCCAATAGCGATTTTGTAATGCCTCTGCTTTCCGGAAGAGGGTGCAATTTCAAATGTAATTTCTGTTATCGCCTGGATGAAGGATTCAGACCCCGCAACAACGAGGCTATAATCGAAGAGATAAAATTGCTTAAAAGAAATTACGGGATCACCTACATCGCATTTTCCGATGAATTACTTATGTCCTCAAAAGATCGTGTTGTAAGCCTCTGTGAGGACTTCATCAAATCGGATATAAAAATAAAATGGGACTGCAACGGAAGACTTAATTACGCGAAATCTGAAATACTTGATGCCATGAAAAAAGCCGGATGCGTTTTCATAAACTACGGCATAGAGTCCATGGATGATGAAATCCTTAAAAATATGAACAAATGCCTTAATACGGAACAGATAGTCAAAGGAATTGAAGCCACCCTGAAGGCCGGGATTTCACCTGGCTTCAACATAATATTCGGAAACATAGGCGAAAACCGCAAAACCCTTAAGAAGGGAGTTGATTTTCTACTCAAATATGACGATGGGGCGCAAATGAGAACCATCCGTCCGGTCACGCCTTATCCCGGAAGCCCTCTTTATTATTATGCAATTGAAAAAGGACTCCTGAAAGGAATTGAAGATTTCTATGACAACAAACATGTAAATTCAGATCTTCTTTCTGTCAATTTTACGGAACTTTCAAATGATGAATTCCATATGGCTCTTATGG
>JAGVIF010000569.1 GCA_020056205.1 Lentisphaeria bacterium
CTGATGTGAAAAATTTTTCAATAACCGTTCCCAGGAAGCTTAGTTTTTTAGAGAAAAAACACGTGAGGCTCGTCGCATTGTATGAAAATACAACCGTTTTACGCGAGCCATCCGCCAAGTCTTTCATTGATGATATGATTGCAACCCCCTTGAGGATTGACGGCTTTACTCCTCTGAAAAGAAGCGATATATATGCCAGATAACATTTTCTTGGATTCAAACGTATGGCTTTATGCCCTTATTGCAGGAGAGGAGAATAAACATGAAGTTGCGGCACGGCTTATTACGCGCCATGCAAAACACGTCATTATAAGCACGCAGGTTCTCAATTGAAGTTTCAGTCAACCTGCTTAAGAAAGCCAATGTGAATGAAATCTTCATACAAAGCTTCCTAAGAGATGCCTATGCCAGTTATCGGATTGCAAATATTGGAATGTCAACCTTTTTGTCCGCATCCGAACTTAGAAACGCGCATTCGATTTCATATTGGGATTCTGTTATCATCGCATCCGCCCTCGAAAACAACTGTGAAATCCTCTATTCCGAAGACCTTCGGCACGGGCAAATAATTGGACACAAACTGAAAATAATCAATCCGTTCCTGAAAAAAGGGCCGCGAAAGTAACTTCATAAGAAACAACCCTATAAAAGGTCTCATAAAATGTCTATAAAACTTGCGGCTATATTCTCGGACAACATGGTTCTCCAACACGGAATAAAAATTCCCGTATGGGGATGGTCTGACCCCGGAGACAGGATAACTGTCGAATTATCCCCTTCGACCGGCTCAGGGCAGGCTGGACAGAAAAAATCCACCGTTGTGGATAAGAACGGAAAATGGAATGTAATTTTAAATCCATTGAAAATTTCCTCCTCTCCCATGACCATGACCGTCTCCTCCAAAATCTCCAAATCATCAAATCTCCAAATCAAAAATATCATAGTGGGTGATGTCTGGGTGTGTTCCGGACAGTCGAACATGGAATGGTTTGTCACCAATTCATGCAATCCTGCTCAGGAGATAGCTGCCGCAAACTATCCGAATATCCGTCTTTTCACTGTTCCGTGCGTGGCTGATCTGAATCCTAAACAGGATATCGTCGGCACATGGAACTGTTGTTCACCTGACACTGTCGGTGGTTTTTCCGCAGCAGCCTATTTCTTCGGACGCGAAATCCACAGGAAGACCGGAATTCCTCTTGGTCTCATCAATACGTCTTGGGGCGGAACCTGCGCCGAGACTTGGACAAGCCGCGAGACGATGGCTTCAGATCCGTTTTTCAAGAAAGTCCTCATGGAATATGAATCTGCCATCAGCAATCCCGACAAAACTCAGAGGGAAGCATTGGCCAAACAGAAGAAATGGGCGGAGAAATACGACAACAAGGACACGGTGAATGCCGGCGAAGCCAAAGGCTGGCAGAATCCGGTTGCGAACTTCGCAAACTGGAAAGAGATGGCTCTGCCTGGGAACTGGCAGAGCATCGGACACGAATACAGCGGAATATTCTGGTTCAGACGCGAAATAAATATTCCTGCCGTCTGGGAAGGAAAGGAACTGACACTGAGTCTCGGCGCTCTCGACAAATCCGACGTAACCTACTTCAACGGAGTCCGTGTCGGAAGCATCACGATGGAACAGCGCGCTGATGCCTGGTGCACCCCCCGTGTATATTCCGTTCCGGGCAATATTGTGAAAGCCGGACACAACCTGATAGCGGTTCGCGTTTACAGCAACATATACCAGGGCGGATTCATCGGTACTCCGGAGCAGATGAGCCTCTTCCCTTCAGAGGACAAGAATGCCGGATCAATTTCGCTCGCGGGAACATGGAAGTATGAGATTGAGGCCAATTTCGGGCTTGTCCCGCCAGCGCCGCCGCCTCCGCTTGGCAACGGTAACCAGAATTCTCCCCACATACTTTTCGACAACATGATCAAACCCCTTCTGCCATTCGGGATTAAAGGCGCGATCTGGTATCAGGGTGAATCAAACGCTGACCGCGCAAAACAGTACAGAAAACTTTTTCCGCTAATGATCAAGAGCTGGAGAAAGGCATGGAAACAGGGCAATTTCCCATTCTATTTCGTACAGCTCGCCAACTATAATCCTGTCAACCATAACCCTGGCGAAAGCAATTGGGCGGAACTCCGTGAAGCCCAAACCATGACTCTCACACTTCCGAATACGGGAATGGCGGTCATAATAGATATTGGAGAAGCCAACAACATACATCCTCGCAACAAGCAGGATGTCGGATTGCGTCTCGCGCTTGCGGCTCTCGCAAAAGATTATGGTCTGAAAAACATTGTCTGCTCCGGGCCAATATACAAATCAATGAAGATTGAAAAGGACAATATACGGATTTCATTTAATCACATCGGCGGCGGACTGGTCGTCCATGGCAAGAAACTCTACGGATTTTCAATAGCCGGGAAAGATGGAAAGTTCGTATGGGCCGACGCCAAAAGTGAGGGCGATTGTGTTATAGTGTCGAGTCCGCTGGTTTCCAAACCGGCGGCAGTACGTTATGCGTGGGCTGACAATCCGGTCTGCAACCTCTATAATTCATCAGACCTTCCGGCATCCCCGTTCCGCACGGACGACTGGCCCGGAATCACAAAGTGAATATTTAGAGGCTGCAAGAAAGATTAGCGGCGTCAAGCCGCCGCGCTCCAAAAATTCGCTTTGCTCATCAAAAAATCACTCAAATCCGGAATAATCAATTTTCTCTTTGATTCTCAACTGCTATTTTAGAGCTCATCCTAAAAAACATAAATAGCTAACAGAAAAGGACTTGCATACTAATCATTCTGTTGTATATTGATGGAATTAAAGAGATTTCATCAAAAAACACAATTATAAATGAAAGGAAGATGCAATGCCTCCCCATATCGACCGTCGGCGGAGTATGGCGTTTTTCCAGTAGCTTGCGACATCCCTGGCGCAAAGGGCAAATCGCCTTGTTTCTTGCGCTCGGAGATCGCAAACTACTTTTCCCATTTCAAATTCGCAAAAACAGGCTTTCGTGGACAGGCTCTATTTAAAACTTTGACGCTC
>JAGVIF010000332.1 GCA_020056205.1 Lentisphaeria bacterium
GTTACGCTTTTTTCCTCCTCTCCGGCAGCTGGGGCGGGATAAGTAACCGTTACGCCGGAATCGCCAATAGATTCAGAAGGCTTGTCACTGATTGTGATCTGATGAGTCCCTGCTCCTGAAAAGGATGCAGATACTTTGTTGAAGCCCTTCCCTGTTCCTGCCTTGTATCCGCCTGTGCCGTCTGTTACCTCGACACTTGCGTCTTTTTCTCCTGTTTTGTATACGTCTTTATTCAGCTTCACAGTTCCAACTTCTCCTGCCATGATCTGCCAGGCTGAAAAAATGAGTCCAGCCATCAGCGCCATTGCAATTTTCCTTTTCATCTGCCGCCTCCGTGTTTTTTGGATTTTGTTTGGATTTTTACGTTGACGGCTATAACAATATGCTTGAAAAAAAAAAAAAAATCAAGTTAAGTTTTAAAAATTTTTGATTTTTTTTGAAATGCGAAATTCGCAAAGAGGAGAAAGCGGGATGGGGAGTTTTAAGTTTAATTGTCCTGGATGCGGGCAAAGATTGGAAGTAGAAGATGGGATGGCGGGCACCGAGGCGGAATGTCCTGCCTGTGGAAGATCATTACGAATTCCGATTCTGCGAAAATCGCAAAGCGGCGGTGATGACGGTATTACAGTTTAGAGGTTTGACAGTTTTACCGTAGAACTTTGAGAGATGGACAAGCCGGATGGCACAACTTGCTCAAGACTCAGCTTCCACAAGGCCAGTGAACTCCGGACTTCTGCTGAATTCACTCTCCCTTCATATTTGCCTCGCAGCCGCGGGACTTGTATTTCTTATCAGCCTTGTCGTAGAAGTAGATCACTGGAAGAAGGTCGAAATCGTCTGTAAGGACTTTTCCCACCTTCTCAAAAGGCATCTGCTCAGGGTATATCCCATATTTAACATGATTCTGTTCGGCATCCATGTCCCATATATAACCGCGGCGCGTCCTTGCACCTATAAAATTGAATCTCAACGTCATCTTTTGCTTTGGCTTCAGAGAGAATGTTGCCGGAAATTCATTCTTATCAGGGGGATAAACCAGCCTCTGCTCCGCTCCCCCCCTTCCACCTCTGCCCCATGGAGACTTCGCGGTTGCAGGATATGTTTCTTGAACCATCAGGCAGTTTTTGACATCTTTGAAAAACAAATCCTCCATCGTAATATTCTCAATGGATATACTCATTGAATTATCCTTTGGATTGAAAATGGACTCCATCTTGAGCATCTTGCGACCGTCCAACACAGGAGACACAGTCTCTTTTGGCGGAATTTTATTCTCAATTGTCTTTTTAGTTTCAGCGGATTTGTCATAACCTCCGAAGATATAAAGGCGGTAAATCGGTCCGGTTTTATTGAGAAAGTCCACGCGTCTGTCCTCAAGTTTCATATCGCGCTTTTTATATTCAGCACACATGTCCTTCACCACCTCAATATATTTCTTCGTGTCCTCATCCGTCGTCCTGTGAACCCAACAACAAAATCCGTTATCACGGATTATGTCAATTAAGGCGTTTTTGATTGTAGTATCTTTATATTCTTTCTTGACATCGCATTCAATCCCCTGAGTTAAAAATAATCTTTCTTTCTCCAGTCCATTTATAAACTTTTCCAATCCATTCCCCCCCCGTGGGCTATTTTTTTCAGCTTGGGGAAACTGCCTTCCCAAAGGAGAATCCTTATCCGAAATAAGTTCTTCATCCACAAGATAAATTACCCCGTCTTTTGCTTTAAAGCTGTGCCCTTTAAATCTGGAGCATATCTCATCAAGTATTTTAGCGGCATTGCCTTCATTATACTTGAAAACCAAATCAGTTCTTGGATCAATATTGCTTTCGATAAATATCGGCATCTTACTTGCCCTTGATATTTCAGAAAAGACAAACATCAAGGGAATATTGCCATCTTCGTCTAAATCTAGACTTACCATGCGATCCAACGGATTGACATCGGCGTAAGATAAGAAAGGAATTAGCAAAATTAAAAATATAATTTTTTTCATGGTTGTCTCCTATATGTTTTAGTTAATATGCTGATATGCCTGAAGCTGATATTTTTGGTGGAGATTTTATAATATCGATAATAACAGTTTGCTTCCCTTTTATATGATCACATGTAAGCTGTTGTTCACCCGTATACTGTCGAGCAGCAACCGTTCCTCCTAATTTATCCCAGAATTCACCGGAAGGGGGAATTTTGGTCCCGCCGGTTTCGGCGTATATATCCACATCAAACACATGGTCTATCCATTTCTCTTTTATGGGTAACCCTGAAATTACACTTCCCGGAACTTTTTTGCCCAAGTTGTCATAAAAAACATACCAGAGTTGCCATATTTTATATCCCGGAATAATCTGGTCTGGATTTGTATCAACCCATCTGTCCAAAACAATTTTCACCGGTGTTCTTACTGTGAAATGCCCTGGCATTGAAGCTGTGTGAAAAGGGATTTGGATTCCACTGACCGGAATTTTCCATGACACCTTGATAAGAACATCCTCCTCCTTATTGCTCACCTGAGTCTTATGATATCCTTTCGGAACTATTGTGCATGTCTTTCTGTTCTTGCCGGCTTTGTCAAATTCGAGTTTGATTTTGTTGGCGCCGCGAGCGATCTGCCACTCGAACTTGACATCAGGGAACATCTCTTCAAGCCCCGAGGGAATTACTTTCGCCTGATAAGTTGGTTTTATCGTGCGAGAATCATCTTTGAAAACGTATAGATCGCTCCCTGTTTGTGCATTCGATAACAGAACAACCTTCAGGGAGAACTTCGTGAGCTTCTTTTTCACCTCCATGCTTTCCCATTTTGCGAGATAGTCCATGACACCGTGGGATTCTGTCGCCAAGGGGGTTTTTCCCTTCCACTTGGGTTCGGCCTCGTCTTTGACGTAAGTTAGAACGCCGCCACCTGCGGGAGTTCCTTCAAGAATCCAGCCAGCCGGTAGCATATCGTGCGTGAGATCGTCTGGTAGATATTTGAGCTTGAGTTTCAAATCCTTCTTGTCGGATGCCGTAAAATCTCCTGACAAGTCCCCAATGTAATAGTGATCAAAATTGGAAAATATGTCGGTATCATCTATTATTCCGGAAATGTCAAGCAGTTTTGCGACCGTGCATGTTGCGGTGACGCTTTTTTCTTCTTCGCCTGTGTCGGGCCCGTTGTAAAAGATTGTCACCGCCGAGTCATTTACAGTTTTCGAGGGACTGCCTGAAGCCGAATATGTAAATGCGTTGCCAGACAGCGTCACATCCTTGTCCAAGGAACCGGAGCTGATTCCGCGAGATGGTTTGTAGCCCCCGGTTCCGTCCGTAGCCGTTCCGGCGCCTTCCGCATCTATCGCGATGACCTTGGGGATTGACACAGAACCGGCTTCTCCTGCATGCGTCTGTGACGTAAAAAACAAGATGGCCGCCATGATCGCGACAGCAATTATACAAAGCTTTTTCATCTTCCGCCTCCGCTTTTTGTTTTTTGAAAATAAACTACAAAAACGGCGTAAATATAGTAGTAGTAGTAGTAGTAGATGTCAAGTATACTATCGAAAAAAAGTGAGATTTTTTTTGCGCAGGGGTATTTTGTCGCTCTGTCGCCGCGACCGGCGAGCAGGGGCAAGCCCCTGCACCGTTGGAATGCTCCGCATTCCACTGCGCGGGGCGCGAAGAAAGAACAAGTAGTTTGCGATCTCCGAGCGCAAGAAACGAGTAGTATGCGGTGTCCCGGAACATGAAACAGGAATGGTTTAACGGCAAGACCGTAAAACCGTGAAAGCGGATGGGATCGCTCTTCGCGCCAAGGACGTTGCAAGCTACTTGAGCCGATTGCAAAACTCCCCGTGGCCGCGCGGCATGCGCCACTCCGCCGCGCCGCCTGTCGCGCCTGCGCTCCCAACGCGGCTCACGCGGAGTTTTGCAATCGGCTCA
>JAGVIF010000516.1 GCA_020056205.1 Lentisphaeria bacterium
AATTTATACGCCGTTCTTGATAACGCGCAATAAATTGCGCTACTACAAACGGATTTCGCATTTTATTTGTTGTTATCCTGTCTCCTCCTTTGAAACTGCCGTTGGAGTTCACAGCTTCAGCTGTGTCTTTCCTGCGCAGTAGGACGCTACTTTCTACTTTCTAATTTTTTCACTCTCGCGCGCCCTTTTCCTATTTGGTGATTTTAAGATTTTTCAATCCTTCAATCTCCCAATCACCAGATTCTACAAGATACCTGTGTTACATTTATCGCATATGAAATTGTGTCTTCCGATCTTTACTATTGCGTAGCAATCTTTGGACTGCGAAACCCCTGATTTCGGTCGCGGCAAGCGCGACCCTCCACAATTTTCACAATTCAGCCTTATGCAGTATAAATATAAATGAAAGGAACATGCAATGTGAGTAACGATTTACCAAAGTTTTTTATCGAGTGCCCTGTACTGGACTGCCTCCGACAGGTGTTGGTCCGTTATATTTTCAGAATTTTCGAGGTCAGCGATTGTCCGCGCCACCCGCAGGACGCGGTCGTAGGCTCTCGCGCTAAGTGCAAGCTCTCTCATCGCATATTTCAGATATGACAGAGATTTTTGGTCGAGCGGGCAGAATTTTTGCAGGTGCGCCGGTTCCATCTGGGCGTTTGAATATATTTTCATCCGGCTAAACCGCTTATGCTGAATCTCTCTGCCTTTCGCCACCTTCTCTTTTATTTCCAAACTTGACTTCCCGCCCGGAGCCTTCAAAACTTCATCATCGCTGAGTTGAGAGACTTCCACATGTATGTCTATTCTGTCGAGGAGCGGACCGGAAATTTTCGACCTGTATCTTTGTATATGAGAAGGCGGGCATCTGCAGACCCTGTATCTGTTGCCGTAGTGCCCGCATGGACAAGGGTTCATTGCCGCGATCAGCATGAAGCGGGCGGGAAAGTTGAAGGAGCCTGCCGCTCTGGAAACAATAACATACCCGTTCTCAAGCGGTTGTCTCATGACCTCAAGGACGTTCCTCTTGAATTCAGGCAGTTCGTCGAGAAAGAGCACGCCATTATGCGCAAGGCTTATTTCTCCGGGCGTGGGCGTGCTTTGGCCGCCGAAAAGCCCGGTGTCGCTTATAGTATGGTGCGGCGTCCTGAAGGGGCGTTCAATCAGAAATGGCTTTCCCTGAGGAAGTTGTCCGAGTATCGAATGTATTTTGCTGGTCTCCAACGCCTCCTCAATATGCATTCGGGGAAGTATTCCAGGGACTCTTTTCGCAAGCATTGATTTCCCTGTCCCGGGCGGTCCTATCATCAAAACATTGTGCCCGCCGGCGGCGGCTATTTCGAGAGCTCTCTTCGCGCAGTTTTGCCCTTTCACCTCGTTGAAGTCCGGGATGCACTGTTCACTCGCCTCGCTCAATATATCTTCGAGAGATGCGGACGACGGGATAATATTTTTTCCGTTGAAAAAAGAGACCGCTTCTCTTAAGTCCGACACCGGATAAACAGGTATCTCGCCGTTCATGACTATCGCCGCCTCCCCCGCGTTTTCCGCCGGAACAAGCATGGAGGAAATTTCCTTTTGCATAGTTTTCGCGAGAACTGCGACAGGCAAAACTCCTCTGATCGGCCTGAGTTTTCCATCAAGGGCGAGTTCTCCGAGTATCATTGATTTTGACAGTTTGTCTCTGTCAATTTTTCCGGTTGAAGCGATCATGCAAAGCGCGATCGGAAGGTCGAACGCGGCTCCTTCTTTTTTCATATCCGCCGGGGCAAGCCCGACAACCGTGTTGCCGAAGGGATGGGCATAGGCGCAGCTTTGCAGAGCCGAGCGTATTCTTTCTTTGCTTTCACGGACTGAGGCGTCCGGCAATCCGACTATAGAAACGGTGGCCATTTCTCCCTGGCCGGTGGCATTGACCTCCACTTCTATTTTTTTCGCGTCAACTCCAAATATCGTCGCAGAGAAAGTTTTTGAAAGCATTTATTCTCCTATGAGCCGGTTGCAATTGGCTCCTCTATAAGTCAAGACCGCGTTATCCTAAGTTTTACGGTTCAATCAGCCGAATTTAATGTAGGCTATTTTGAAATCTGCTTTTGTTCAATGCCAAATTCCGAATCATCAATATCAATGTTGATTTTGAAAGTTTCAAGAACTATTTGCTGCTGAACGCCCCCTGTCAACACCTTCGTCTCAGACGGAATAAGAATCCTGTCAATAAGAGAATATTTCACGATTTCCGCGGAATAAGGATTGCCTTTGTCATCGGAAGAGATCATCCTGCGCTGGAGAAAATCCTTGGCTCCAACATAAAATACGATAGCGGGGATGTTTTCGAGCTTTGTCCGACAGGAAAGGACGTAGAAAGATTCCCCGTTCTCTTCGGTTTTTTCAAACCTGATGTCCTCAAATACATCGGAGAGCGCGGTTGACGGATTCGCTATTTGATGGAAGAGTTTGAGGCGATCAAATTCGATGCCGGAAATATCGGATGCTGATCCGTCGGCACCGGAAATATTCCACGCCTTGCCGCCGTTTATCACAACGGCGCTCATTAACTTGCCTTTGTAAAAATAGGACGAACGAATCTTGTCCGGCTTCTTAAATTTTATCTCGCCGTAAAACTCGCCCCTCTCCCCCCCGATGACCGTGATTTTTTGCCTTATCAAATACGATTCGGCGTTTCGGAAAAAACCGTCAGGGTCCGCGGCATCCCTTATTTTCGAGCACAGCTCTTTGATGGAAAGGACGTTTTCCTCCCCGATTGCGGCGACTGCGGACAAAATCATTATTAAAAACAACGTGAAGACTTTTATTTTCAAGTGACTGCCCCTTATCTTAATTTTTGTCTGCTATATTTTCTGATTCCGTGTAAATATTCACCGAACCCCGCCTGCCTGTGCGTGTCCGCACGCAGACAGGTCCTTTCGGTGAATATTTACATCTA
>JAGVIF010000009.1 GCA_020056205.1 Lentisphaeria bacterium
AACAGGAGCGTGACAAGCTTTTGGAAAAAACACAAAAAGCGAAGGCTGAAATACTCGGACCGGCAGTCCTGATGGCCTTTGACAATAAAATATCCGAAGCGATACTCTTTCTTGAAAACCAAAAACAAGAACATGGCGATTTATCCAGACTGATAACCGATGAAATTGATATCCTGCTCAAAAACCTTCAGACTTTTAAAAACATTGACGGCGACATTCAGAATGCCGGGAAGGATGCGGATTCTATTCTCTCCGAAAACAAAGCCTTTTTAGAAAACTCCCATATGGCAAGCGGCCTTGTCCTATGGTCTAAAGGAAAAATAAAAGAGGCATATGAAATCTTCGCCAAGTCCTCCGGATGCCTGCCCGAAATTTTTAATCGTACCGCAAAAATAAAAGAACCGGAACAGGCCTTCTTTTTTATTTTCACCTCTCACAATATTACATTCAACAAGAAGGAACCGGAGATAATTGTCTCCAAAATCTTGGAAAGCAAAATGCCTGTCGAAGAAATCAATAGGCTACGCATCGAAATCGAATTTTTTCAACAAAAATATCCAAATTCGCAGTACCTCAAAGACAACGCAGGAATACTTAGTGAAATATTAAAAATATGTTCAAGAAATGTCGAAAAAGTGGACACCAAAGACAAAGCGCCAAACGTGTCAGATGATATCTGCATTGAACCAACAACAGATCAGACTCCGTCAAATCTTTCACTTTTTGAAGCCCTGTCAAAACTGAAAAAAAACGCGAAACTTGTTCTGAAAGAAGGTTCTTATACATTCGGCGGTAAAGTCATTCTGCCTTTTTCAGATTTTTCCATAATGGGACTCGGCGCCGTTGAACTAAATGGAGATTTCACCGTGAACGGAAGTAATATAAGATTTCAAAACATATCTCAGAAAACAGGAAACTTCGTTTTGAATAAACATTCACAAAATATTTCTTTCGAAAACTGCCGCTTCAACGACCGCGAAATTACGATCGTAAACTCTAAAAACGTTTCATTCACAAATTGTTTATTCCGAGGCTGTTACATTGAAGAAGCCAAAAAGATATCGTTCGGGCACTGCTCTTTTCTCTCTCCTAAATATGGACTCGAAGCCGCTTTGTCTTTGAACCGTTCAGAAGAATTCGAGATTATTGACAGCCTCATCTATTCGGAAACTTTTGCGATTCTCCTGAAATGCGACAAAAAAAACTTCTCTAAAAAACGACAGAGAATCATTTCCCAATCGTTGATTTTCGGGGAAAAAGGGTTTTTAGCCCTCCAAGACGAGAATAAAATCACCGAAAGAGAAGTCATAGATTTCGCCAAGACAGACAAGTCAAAACGCATGATCACGCAAAAAGACATAATTTACTCGTCGCCGGCGTTTTTCAATTCATCTACCGAAGACTGGAGACTGATAAAAAACACACCCGGCTACAACGCGGCATCCGACGGCAAAGACTGCGGAATGCTCCAAGACCCCAAGTAATACTCTATAAGGACACGGGCGCCTGCGCATTGCTATCAATCTGATGGAATATGAACTCACTTGAACACCCAATATCCAAATCCTTTTTCCTTCTTTCGTCATTGGATATTCCGTGTTGGATATTGGATATTCGAATCCTTTTTTCTTCCTTCGTCATTGGATATTCCGTGTTGGATATTGGATATTCGAATCCTTAAGAAGTTTTCAGTATTTCGACGAAAGCCTCCTGGGGGATATTGACGCTTCCGAATTGTTTCATCCGTTTTTTGCCCTCTTTCTGCTTTTCGATGAGTTTCCGTTTTCTCGTGATGTCCCCGCCGTAGCATTTGGCGATTACGTTCTTGCGCATTTGTTTGACATCTTCTCTGGCGACAATTTTGCCGCCGACTGCGGCCTGTATGGCTATCTTAAAGAGATGAGCGGGAATGACCTCTTTTAGTTTTTCGCAAAGCATTCTGCCCCTCGCCTGAGCATGTTCCGTGTGGACTATCGTGGAAAAGGCGTCCACCGGCTCGCCGTTCACCATTATGTCGAGTTTGACAAGATTTCCCTCGCGGTATCCGTTGAAATGATAATCCATACTGCCGTAACCTCTTGTTATGGACTTCAATCTGTCATGGAAATCAACGAGTATCTCGTTCATCGGAAGTTCAGATGTCATGACCACATGTTTGCTGTCAACAGATTCGGTCGCGGAGCATACGCCTCTTTTCCCCATAATGAGGCTCATTATGTCTCCGATATACATGTTGGGAGCTATTATTTTGGCCGTAATAAAAGGCTCCTCTATCTTTTCAATTCTTGTGGGGTCCGGCAGATGCACAGGATTGTCTATTTCCCGCATCACGCCGTCTTTGAGATAAACTCTGTATATTACGCTCGGGTATGTGGAGATAATATCCATATTGTATTCCCTGCGGAGGCGCTCCTGGATTATTTCCATGTGGAGAAGTCCGAGGAAACCGCATCTGAAGCCGAAGCCAAGCGCCACGGACGTTTCCGCGCTATAGCTGAACGCGGAATCATTCAGGCGCAGTTTGGGCATACCGGACTTGAGTTGTTCATAATCGGCTGTGTCAATAGGATAAATCCCGCTGAAAACAACCGGTTTGACTTCCTTAAACCCGGGAAGAGCTTCCGGCCTTATTTCCTTTGCGTCGGCAATTGTATCTCCAATTTTCGTGTCATGCGGACTTCTTATATTCGGGATGACATATCCCACCGAGCCTCTGTCAAGATGAGGGAGGCTTTTCATTTTGGGCGTAAATATTCCGACTTCTTTTATGTCGCCCTCGGTCTGGTTTCCGAGCAGTCTGATTTTCATCCCGGCGCTGAGGCTTCCATCGAAAACTCTGACGTAATTTACGACCCCCCGGTAGGCATCGTACATGGAATCAAAAATCAGCGCTCTCGCATATTTTTTTTCCGGCGGCGAGGGCGGCGGTATTCTTTGCAGGACAGCCTCAAGCAAATCCGGCACCCCCTCCCCTGTTTTCGCGCTTATCCTCAAAATCTCATCTCTTGGTATCGCGAGAATTTCCTCAATCTGCTCCCCGCACATTTCGCAGTCGGACGCAGGCAGATCAATTTTATTCAGAACCGGGATTATCACAAGATTTTCGTCGTTCGCGAGATTCATATTCGCAACAGTTTGAGCCTGAACGCCTTGCGTGGCGTCAACGACAAGTATGGCTCCCTCGCAGGCTGAAAGCGACCTGCTCACCTCATATGAGAAGTCCACGTGTCCGGGAGTGTCTATCAGATTCAACTCATAAGAATTTCCGTCTTTTCCCCGATATTCCATCCTTACCGGATGCGACTTTATAGTTATTCCTCTCTCCCGTTCCAAGTCCATGTCGTCAAGCACCTGCTCCTGCAGTTCTCGTTTGTGAACTGTTCCTGTCAATTCGAGAAATCTGTCGGCAAGCGTGGATTTGCCGTGGTCTATGTGGGCTATTATGCAAAAATTTCGTATCAGGGTTAATTCTTTCATTGAGATACTTCCTGAATCCGTGACGGATTCGACATAAATTATTTATAACATATTGATAGTAAGACAAATAAACTCATTCTCGCATTTGCGCCGCCGGGGATGCCTTCACGGAATCAGGATACCTTTTCAGCGCAGGCTGACCGGAAGCTCCTTTTGAATTTTTTTTCTGAGTTCATCGTGAACGCTATTCACTTCTTCGTCGGTGAGCGTCCGTTCCATATGCCTGTAATTGAAACTGTAGGCTATGCTTTTTTTTCCTTTGCCGAGTTTGTCGTCGGAAAAAACGTCAAAAAGTTCAAAGTTTTCGAGGAATGAAACTTTTTGTTTTTTGATGAAATCCGCTATGACAGAATTTTCTATGGACTCATCAGCCGCCATCGCTATATCCCTGCTTACGGCCGGATATTGGGAAAAGGCGGAAAATACTATCTTCGGAGACTTGAACTTCAAGATTGATGAAAGGTCGAACAACCCTACATAAAGATGGGCTTTGAGTCTCATGTCCGCCGCGATGCCGGCGTTAATTCTGCCAAAAATTCCAGCGGAACCGCCCCCTGCTAAAACAGACAACGCCTCGGAAGAAAAGAGAGTTTTGTCTGCGGGTCTCGCAATTTTTTCAAATGACACAGAGCCAAATCCTCTCATTTCAAAGATGCTTTCCACAAGCCCCTTCATATCGGAAAATTCGTAGAGCAGCGATTTTTCGGCGGAAAATCTTTCCGGATGCCTTCTTCCGGTCAAAGAAACGCAAAGTTCGAGGCTCTCCTTTATTTTCCCTCCGTTCATTGAAAAAACATTTCCTATCTCAAACAAAGAAAGATCGCGCGCGCCGCGCGAAATATTTCGATTGATGGACGACAAGATTCCGGCAAGCAGCGAAGGCCTCATAAATTCGCTGTCTTTGCTCAACGGATTCGCGATAGGCGCTATTGTTTCAACCGAAAATCTCGTGTCAAGCAACGCCGATTTCTTATCAAAAAAACTGTAATTGAGGCATTCCGTGAGTCCCAACGATATAATCCCGTTCCTGAAAGACTCAATCACGTGATACGCATCGTCCGAAAATGCTCCCCCGCTTACGGGCCTGACAGGAGGAATCGGGAGCTCAGATATGCCGTGTATTCTGAGAATCTCCTCGGCAAGGTCGGCTTCGCACTTTATATCGCTTCTGTATGAGGGAGGCGCGACATTGCATGATTGTTCGTCAACGGAAAGGACGGAGATGGCAAGCCTTTCAAATATCGAAATGATTTCCGTGTCCGGCAAATCCATCCCTAACAGTTTTTTGATTTTCTCAAATCTGCAGCGAATTTTATCCGGAGCCGGAATTTTCTCTTTAACATCAATGAGATCGGAGGAAATCTCTCCGCCCGCAATCTCCAGTATCAGCGACGCCGCCCTGTCGCTCGCCCAAGGAACTCCTTCAATATCAACACCGCGCTCGAATCTGTATGAGGAATCCGAAGATATTTGTAATTTTTTGGACGATGAGCGAATATTCGACGGCGCAAAATAAGCGCTTTCCAAAAGAATGTCCTTGGTAGAGGCGCTGACGCCACTGTTTTCTCCGCCCATTATTCCCGCAAGCGCGACAGGAATCTTTTCATTGCAGATGACAAGAATATCTTTATTTAATTCAATTTCAGTCCCGTCGAGAGTTTTTATTTTTTCGGACTCCCCTGCCCTTCTGACAATGATTTTTCCTTTTAACAAAGACAAATCGAAGGCATGCAGGGGCTGTCCCGTCTCAAAAAGAACAAAATTCGTTATGTCAACAATGTTATTTATCGGGCGCAAACCGATTTTGATCAATTTTTCTTTCAGCCATACGGGGCTTTCTTTTACGGTCACATTTTTAATTATCCTCGCCGTGTATCG
>JAGVIF010000436.1 GCA_020056205.1 Lentisphaeria bacterium
CGGTCAAGTCGAAGATCCCGAGACCAACGGTACTCGGGGAGAGACGCCGTGTAAATATTCACCGAACCCTGCCTGTCTGCGTGCTACGCACAGGCAGGCGGGTTTACTGAACTTATACATGGAGAATCCGCCCTTTCGGGGATGCCTTTACGGAATCAGGAAAAAGTTAAAAATAAATTTGTTAATGCTTGAATTAAGTCTAAGACATGTGAAATTACATAATTATGGATATTGCCCCTTAAAGCAATAAGTATTATTATGATAGAATTGATTAAAACCATTAAATTTCTGCAGGGCTTCGCACCCTCTCTTGGAGGAGTTTTCTCTCTGTCTGATATAAAAACCGTGTTCCGCAATAAGTCGGCCGAGCAGACATCAAAGATTCTCACAATGCTTGATGAAGGTGGGATTCTTAAAAGATTTATGCGCGGTTTCTATTACATGCCAGACAACTTTGATGTTTGCGTCCTCAGCCAGAAAATATGTCCCAAGTCGGTCATAAGTTTTGAAAAGGCGCTGTCAGACAATGCCCTGATAGACCCGATTCCGGTCTTTGAAGTTTCCGCAATCAAATCCGGCCCCACTCGCGTGTACAAGGACGAGGCATATACAATAAGACATTACAGTATTTCCACGGATCTCATATTCGGATTTGAGTACAGAAACGCGATCGCGTTCGCCGACAGCGAAAAGGCGCTTATTGACCTGCTTTATTTCTACCAGAAAGGCAGGAAACCGCTTGTGAACTTGAAAAGCGGAATCGAGTATGGGCGCATCAATCAGAAAAAAATCATCACATATTTAGATAGATACAGGAATCCGAGATTTGTGAGTTTTGTCAAGAACTGCATAGCAGGTAAGATATGAAAGAGATAAGAACACAGCAGGAACTCATGGCGGCACTGATAGCTTTCATCGCCGACAAATTCCCGCAAAATGCAGTCCTGAAAGGTGGAATGTCCATGAAAGCCGCATTCAACTGCAGAAGACATACAGCGGACATTGATTGGACATTCATTCCGTTCAAGTCGAAAAAACCCGTGTTTGAAAAAATAGAAAAGGAGATTGAAACGCTTGATTATGTCCGGATAACAGGAAAAGGAATGCGTTCAACAAATGCCTTTTTTGAAATATCCCTGAAATCTCGTCCCGAAATAAGGACAAAGATTGAGTTTTCAACTGAAGAGGAATGCCCGACGATCCCGGTTAGTGGAAGCGAATTCGCAAATTCTGTTGATCTTCCAGGATTCATATTGAACATAATTTCACCGCCGGTCGCAATGTCCCATAAACTGGCGGCCTGGCTCGAACGGGACGAAATAAAAGACATCTATGACACATACTACTATACCATTTCCGGGATAATTCCTGACATAGGAGTTCTCAAGAAAAGATTGTTCAAGGTAAACTACCAGAGAAAAACCAGACTGCCCAAAAAAATGACCATCTCCGGATTCCTTTCGCTTCTGCTTGAACGTGTAAAAGGACTAAGCGAAAAGGACATGCAATCTTTGTCGCCAATCCTGCCCGCAAATGAACTGCCTTCTCTGAAGCAGAAAATCCAATCGGCGATCAGCAGGCTGGCTTTCGAGATTGAAAATAGGGAAAAAGAAGACGATTCTATAGCAGAGAGGAAAAACAAAAATAAGGGAGCCAATTGCAAAACTCAAAACCGATGCGGTTTATGAGTTCTGCAATTGGCTCAAATAATAGTTTTCTCGGCGCACAGACAGGTCGGCTTCGGTTTTGACTTTTGCAATTGGCTCAATATATTGCGCCGCTACGAACGGATTTCGCATTTTATTCAATGTAAATATGAGGAGGCAAAATGCGGCGCATTAAAATTCTTGTTGTGGGTTGCGGGGCGGTCGGCGCTTACTACGGAGGCAGATTGTCTGCCGGAGGAGCCGAGGTCTCGGCCGTGGCAAGAACCGGTTTTGAAACAATCAAAAAACAAGGGTTTCGTATTAAAAGCGTGTCCGGCGATTTTCTTTTCAAGCCGGCGCAGGTTATCAAAAACGCTGCCGACTACGAAGGGAAACCCGATTTCGTCCTTGTTTGCGCGAAAGTTCTGCCGGAGATTAATATCGAATCGCTGATCAAACCGGTGTTGTCCGCCAAAACTTCTATTCTATTGATACAGAACGGGTTGGGATTAGAGGCAAAACTCAAAAATGCCTTCCCGCATAATCATATCATCGGCGGAGTTGCATTTATTTGCGTCTTCCGCGCGGCGCCCGGCATCGTCCATCACACGGATTACGGAAGGCTCAGGATAGGAAGCTGGCCGAAAGACGATGACCGCTCAAAAGCTCTGTTGATTCGGGACATCTTTATCAAAGGCGGCGTAAACTGCGAAATATCAGACGACATAGTTAGAACAAGATGGGAAAAGCTTATATGGAATATCCCGTTTAACCCGCTTTCCGCAATAACAGGCGCGGATACCGCCGTTATTCTTGGGAGAGACAGCTCTCTGAAACTCGTGAGAAATATTATGCTGGAAGTCAAAAGCATCGCTGAAAAAGAAGGATATAAAATAGCGCCTGGCCTGATTGACAAATATCTTGCCGACACACTCCAAATGCGTCCGTATAAAACAAGCATGCTCATGGATATGGAAAATGGGAGGCCGATCGAACGCGATGCGCTGCTCGGCGCGGTCTTGGAAACAGCGAAAGCGCACAATATCCGCGCCCCATACACCGAAATCCTGAATGAGATTTTGGCTATGATTCAAAAAGCCGGGGAGAATAAATAGCATTAAAATTCGGTAAAGGAGGATGAAATATGCCAAGCAAATCTGACATTGCAATCGTGCGTGATTTGGCAGCACGGGCGGCGGAAGTCGCCGCGCTGCCGATCCAGGAAGAAAAGCGGGCGCTGTGGCGCAAGTTGAATGCGCGCAAACCGACGCGCCCTATGGTGATGATTAACCAAGTCTGCTGGAACGAGATCAACGGCGATGACATGATTCTGCGTTGCACAGACCCCGAATGCCGCAAGTACGAAGAATCTTTTCGGCGCACCCTCTACCAATGGAAATATTTTCCCGTGGATATGGTGGTCGAGCCCTTCATACGGGTGGCGAAAGCGATCAACAACACCGGGTTCGGCATCAGCGTTCAGGAAGAGACCGCAGTGAGCGATCCGACAAACTCGGTCGTGGGACACAAGTTTTTCAATCAATTCCAGGCCGAAGAAGACTTGGAAAAGATCCGCGCGCCTCAAATCAGTCACGACCGCGTTGAGACCGAATGCCGCCTGGCGCTGGCGCACGAACTTTTCGACGGGTTGCTGGAACTGCGGTTATGGGGCGCGGATCCTTCTTATATGTCTCTGTGGGATCCAATAAGTTTCTGGATGGGGGTGGAGAACGCCCTCTATGCCCTCATAGATCACCCTGATTTTATGCATAAG
>JAGVIF010000437.1 GCA_020056205.1 Lentisphaeria bacterium
ATATGTTTTTCCTGCCAGCATGTGGAAGAGCACCATTCCGAGACTGTATATTTCACTGTATTCGCCTTCAGGGGCGCCGACGATCCTTTCCGGAGGCAGATAAAATGGCGAGCCTTCTATGTGGTCAACATGGGCTGTTCCGGCGGAAGCCTCTTCTTTTTTCATGCAAAGACCATAATCATACAATCTCAGAACGCCGTTCGGCTCTATCATGATATTTTCCGGCTTCAAGTCTCTGTATAAATAGCCTTTTGATAAGATGTGCGTTTCCGCGTCAATTATTTGGAGAGCGCATTCTATGGCTGCCTTCTCCTGAAACTGACGTTTCGACTCTATAAGATGGTCAAGCCTTTCCCCCTGCACAAATTCGGTGACGATGAAAAAATCGCCGGAGGAGTTTCCATAATCTATGATTGGAATTATGTTTTTGTGCGTCCCAAGAGCTTTTCCCGCCTCCGCCTCCTTGAGCAAACTGTCTATCAGATTTTGATTTGTTTTGGCGCGTCCCGGCAGAAGTTTCAAAGCGTAATCCGCTTTGCCGTTTTCATCCATCGCCCTGTAGACGCGTCCCATTCCGCCTCCTCCAAGCGGCAGAAAAAGCCAATAAGAGGCAACCTTGTATGGGATAAAATTCGGGGTTCCGCATTTGGAACATTTTTCCATCGAAAACGGCTCAAAGTCAGATAAATGTACCTCATTGCCGCAGAATTCGCATGCAACAAACCCTCTCTCAACGTCTTGTATCTTAACCATATCTGCTTACTGCCGGATTAAAGTTTTTTGCATCGCCTGCGAATTCGCCAAGCATAAGTTCAGCAAACTCCGTGCGTTCGAGTGAATTTTCTGAGAAAAACGTTTGAAAAAATGTCAAGTTAAATTACGCTATTTTGCATTTTACCATACGTAAATATTCACTGGAGGACGGGGTTCAGTGAATATTTACGGCTGGAGTATATTTCCAAAACAATGAATTTGCAAGCATAAAAGACATAGAATCCACGCATATCGGAGTTAGATTGTCGAAGCGGCGCTTTCTCCTAAAAAAGTGTGATGCCATCAGGCTAAGAGAGCCAATTACAAAACTACGGACACGGCCTTGCCAAGCGAAGCGACGCCTGCCAAGGGCAAAACCGTCTCCCTCCACGCCTGCGCCACAAAATGGAGGGTCGCGCTCGCCGCGACCGAAATCAGGCATTTTGCAATTGGCTCAAGGGTTTGAATATCCAATGACGAAGGAAAGACAATGCAAACAGGGATTTAAGGGGTAAAGATGAATATTTATTTTATCGGAATATGCGGAATAGGAATGAGCGGAATAGCGCAGGCATTCCGATGGCTCGGCCACAACGTAGCCGGCAGCGACAGGCAATCCGACCCGCGCGGGGTCAATTCCGGACTGATCAGTTATTTCAACAAAAAGGGGATTAAAATTTTCCCGCAGGACGGCTCATTCCGTGAAAATTTTCATCCGGAAATAATCGTCTATTCCAGTGCGGTTGAAAAAGACAACCCTGACTTCTCCGCCGCCGGAAACACAAGAAAGATACACCGTTCAGAGGCTCTTGCCCTTTTGCTCAAAGAGCTTCCCAACAAAAAATCTGTCGCCATAACAGGTTGCAGTGGAAAGACAACCGTATCATGCTGGATAGCCGAAGCGCTCGAAAATCTTGCCTGCGGCCCTGTTGCGGTAATCGGCGGAAAATCCATCGCGTTCTCAAAGGACGGCGCTCCGGGCAATTTTAGAGACGGCGGCGGAGATTTTTTCGTCTTTGAGGCCGATGAGAGCGACAAAAGCCTGCTGAATTATTCTCCCGACTACGTTGTCATTTTAAACACCGGCACAGACCACTATCCGGAGGACGAGCAAAACGAGGTCTTTGCGAAATTCGCGGGAATGGCAAAAAAAACGGTGATAACTTCGTCTGAGATTTATGAAAAAATTTCAACACAGGTTCCCGCTAAAACACATTTTGTCATTTTTGATGATGAGCGAAAAAGAAAACGGCATTCCAACGTGAAAACCGCTGATTTCAAGGTGACGGACTACTCTGTGCCGAAAGAAAATAAGGACGGAAGGGCAAACGTTGTCATTAAAACAAAAAAACGCGAAATTCGCATCAGGCTTCCATTTCCGGGCTTTCATAACGCCATGAATTCCGCCGCCGTCCTCGCCGCATTGTCAGCGTTGGAAATTGAGGGAGACATTCCTTCGGCAATTGAGAATTTCAGAGGAGCGCAGAGACGTTTTCAGTTTCTTGGAAAGACGAAAAGCAATTGCCCTGTTTTTGACGATTATGCCCACAATCCGGACAAAATATCATCATGCATAGAGACAGCAAAGGAAATATCAGACGGCAGGCTCTTTTTCGCATTTCAGCCGCACGGCTACGGCCCTCTCGGTTTTATAAAGGAGAAACTTGCCGGGAATTTGAAAAAAGTTTTGGATAAGAATGATGTCTTCATTTTTCTGCCCGTCTATTATGCCGGAGGCACAAGCTCTTTCTCTCCCAAATCCGAAGATGTCGCTGAGGAATACCGCCGAAGAAAAATCGGGAATTGCATCTACTGCCAGGATAGAAACGAGGCTGAAAAAATCCTGTCAAACGCCAACTCCGGAGACTGCATTATAATCGCAGGGGCAAGAGATGAAAGAGATCGGAAGAG
>JAGVIF010000578.1 GCA_020056205.1 Lentisphaeria bacterium
TCATAAGAAAATCATTCGTGTAATTCGTGGCAAAAAAAGGGAAAAAGGTGAAAAATAATTTCGAGTATTTCGCCTGCCCTGAGCTTGCCCGCAGTGAGCTTGCCTGCCCTGAGCTTGCCGAAGGAGTCGAACTTGTCGAATCCGGAGTTCTAAAGTTCTAAAGTTCGGAAGTGCGGAAGAATATGTCCTATGGGTCTTATTAATATGTCTTATAAGTCCGATACGACCTATAACTTAAAACCTAAAACTTAACACTTAAAACTATTAAGTCCTATACGACTTATTCGATAATTGAATTTAAAATTGGCAATTGGGAATTGGGAATTCTGATTTCCGACCCCGATCCCTGTCAAATTCCGTATTGACTTTTTTCGTTTTCGCATTAGTTTTCACCGTGGCTTCCTTTTTTTTATTATTTATTTTGAAATATGAAACCTAAACGCATGCTTTCGGGGATACAACCCACCGGCGACGTTCATCTCGGAAATTATTTTGGAATGATGAAGCCGGCAATAGAGATGCAGGACAGCGTCGAAACCTATCTTTTTATCGCCGACCTGCACGCCCTGACATCGTCAATCGAGCCGGATGCGCTCAGAAAAAACACGATTTCTGTCGCCCTCGACTTTATCTCATGCGGGCTTAACCCGGAAAAAACGATTTTCTTCAAACAGTCCGATGTGCCGGAAGTTACCGAACTGACGTGGATATTGAGTTGTCAGACCTCAATGGGGCTGCTTGAGAGATGCCACAGCTACAAGGACAAAACCGCGAGGGGGATGATTTCAAATCACGGGCTTTTCGCGTATCCTGTGCTTATGGCTGCGGATATACTCATATACAAATCAGACATAGTTCCCGTCGGCAGAGATCAGAAACAGCACCTTGAAGTAACTCGCGACATCGCGATCCGCTTTAACAACAGATACGGGGAAATTCTCACAATCCCGGAGGCTGTAATAAGAAATGAAAGCGCCGCGCTTCCGGGAACGGACGGACAGAAAATGTCAAAAAGCTACGGCAACACAATAGAGCTTTTCGGCGACGAAAAAACGCTCAGAAAAAAAATCATGGGCATAGTCACCGATTCAAAAGGGCTCGAAGATGCGAAAAACCCGGACGACTGCATTCCTTATCAAATCTATAAACTTTTATCGGGCAAAAAAAACGCGGATGAAATGGCGGAAAAACTCAGAGCCGGAGGATACGGATACGGTCACGCCAAGAAAGAACTCTTTGATGCCTATTGGGAACATTTCCGCCCTTTCAGGGAAAAACGCTCAGCTATCCTCAACGACTCTTCGTATATCGAAAAAGTTTTGGCTGACGGAGCCGTGAAGGCAGGCGGAACAGCCCGGAAAACTGTCTGCGAAATTCGCAAAGCGGTGGGTCTAAAATAAAAGAGCCAATTGCAAAAAAAAAGGAGAAGCGCAAATGAAGACAAAAATCGTATTTGCCGGACTGCTTGTTTGTTCGGCGCTGTTGTCGTCATGCAACACGCCGGTCAACACGGTCGAGAACACGGACAAAAACTGGCAGAAAAATTTCATCAGGAATAAGAGAGTGGAAGCTGATGAGTATCTGGCGAAAAGACTGCAGATAGACAGCGTTGACTCGCAGGACCTGCCCGGAGGACTGATGAAGGCGCAGGTGGCGGTAAGAAACACCAAGCGCTCGGACGACAAATTCGCGTATAAATTCCAATGGTTCAACTCTTCCGGAATGGAAGTGTCAACATCCGCGCAACCCTGGCTGGAAAAAATAATACTCGGCGGACAAGTCGTGTATCTGTCCTGCGTTTCCCCAAATCCCCAGTGCAAGGATTTCAAAATACTATTAAAGGAACTGGATTGATTTTACTGCAGCAAATAAAATGCGAAATCCGTTCGTAGTAGCGCAATTTATTGCGCGTTATCAAGAACGGCGTATAAATTCGCCTACTACAAACAAAGCGATACCGATACCGAACGAAACAAAAATACATAACAGCAGTGCGGGAGTGCGAAAGATTGAGTGTCAATGTGTCAGAGTATCAAAGTGTCAAAGTGTCAAAGTGTCAAAGTGTCAAAACGCCAACGATTGGATGATTGCGCGATTTAAAAATCACCAAATACTAAGAATGCGGAAATGCGAGAGCGAAAAAAGTGGAAAGTAGAAAACTTAAAACCTAACACTTTATGATTTTATTTTGAAGCATTGCCGCAAGGCTTCGGACATGCGGATTTGGATTTTTCATGGCGGATTTCAGAAGAGGAATTGAGGTAATCCTGGCAAAAACAATCCCGGCCTCATCAAGACTGCACGACTCCAGTTTTTTTGACAGCGCCGGAATTATTTTGGCGTCAAGCCACTTTATGTCTATCTTGTCTTGGATTCTTTCCGTCCCCATCTTTGTTAATCCAAGGTCAATTTCGTCCGGGATTTTTAATCCTTTTTCTTTTTCAGCAGACCTTGCCCAGACAGAATCAAAATCCTCGATTCTAAGGTTATTTGGTCTGAAGAACACATCTACGTCCATGTCCAGACCGGTTATTCTTATCATTTCCTCTCTTTCCACAAGGCTTTTAATCTTTTTTTGGAAAACTTTATTTTTTGTCTGGGCGCTTACAAACTTTAAATTTCTGAAGCGCGCGACAACGGACGCAAGAGCCCCTGCCCAGGATTCAATTCCTTCTGTGGGGTCAAGCCAAATATCCACATCCCTTGTGAATCTCGCGAAACCGTGGGCGAGCATTGCCATTCCGCCAAGCAAAATAACCCGGTTGTTTGCGCAGAGCATGCGGACTAATCTTTCAGATTTCGAATCCATCTGCCGGACTTCTCCATTCTACGAAGCAGTTTAATCATTTCTGCAAGCGTTGCCGGTGGAGATTTGAACCATCCTGTGGAATTGTCAGATGGATGATTGCCGCCAAATTTTGGCGCCGGATTCTGATGCAGACGCGCAAGCAGGGCTTTTTGAAGTTCGCAATCCGAATCCTGATTAATCACCCGCCTCAACGAGGACATAGCAGGAAGAACAAGGGATAGTTCAGATTTATTTTTCATGGGCAATAAAAGGATGGACATTTGATTTTAATAAAGTATACTTTCAACACTATTTTTTTTGAGAAAGCCTGACGAATAAATCAGGCTCTCCCCAAAAAATTCTTATTTTCCCGAAGTAAAAATAGTTTCAAGTATCTTATTGTCAAGTGAACTATGCCGTATAAGTTCAGTAAACCCTGTTCTTTTACTGAACTTATACAAGTAAATATTCACCGAAAGGATAGGGTTCGGTGAATATGGACGCGGCATATCTGCTTGTCAAGAAGAGATTTGGAGTAGTTATACTCTATAAGGTTGAATTGTGAAAATTGTGGAGGGTCGCGGTTTTGCCTTTGGCAAGCGTCGCTTCGCTCGGCA
>JAGVIF010000281.1 GCA_020056205.1 Lentisphaeria bacterium
AATTGACTTAAGTAAATGTTCGTGTACATTAATGGAATGTTCGTGTACATTAATGGAAGGAAACCATCTGAGTTTCAACAATCACGGGGCAATCCCCAATGAACCTCATGAAACCACAAACAGACGATCTCATCCGCCATATCCATTCTGTCAGTGGTGGCAGTCTCGACATCTTCGAGTGCCATGCTGGCGATCTTATTCCCGCGCCGCAATCATTCCGCGTGCGAGAACTGTCATTTGAGATCGAGGCGCATGGAGCCTGGCGATCGCTTGCGTTCCAAGTCGAACGCTGGCAGGGGAAGCTGTTCGACGCGCACGCCGCGATACCTGGTGGCGACGAAGGTCTTTTGCCGAACGATATGATCGTCATGGACACTGCGGGCCTCAGATGGCACGACGGCGAAACAAAGACCATACGTATCCGGCGCGTGAGTGGATCACCAGTCACGAACAGTACTCGCACGATCCTGTTTGATGACGGCTGTCGCACTGACAGCGAGAGCATGGCTCGGCACTTAATGCCCGATGGCAGGCCGCTCCCGCTCCACCCGCGCCGCGACATCCATTTCATCAACGACGCCAAGAGCAATCAGAATGGCAAGGGGTATTTCGGGTTTTCGGTGAACGAACCGATGATGGTACATTATCCGGATGGGCGCGCACAGGCGACCACCGGCTACGGCACGGTCGTTTCTGTCGTGAACGGTCAGAAAACCACCTGTGCGACAATCAAGTGCGTGAATACCGCGAACATGGGCGATCCGCTCGTTGCCGGAAGTTGCATGCTCGTGCCGTACCACGTCTTCGACCCGCATGAGCCCGGCTATGACCTGCTCTGCGGCTATCCGAGCTGGCAAATGTTCAGTGATGTAGGCCCGCTCTACGCAACGCCGAAGCGCATTGACGTACTTCTCGAAGGCCCCGTGCGAACGATCCTCCGCGCGACGGCCGACCGCTATAACTACGACGCTAACGCGCTCTGCGGACGTCCCTGTGACAACACGACGCTCTGCATCATCAGCGGCGGCGGAGAACGCCCGCTCACGTTTGAATACCGGATGGCGATTCAGGGACATGGGAGCTTCACGCTTTCTTACGTCAACGGCGCGCAACTCGCCGGCCTGCAGATCGTCCACTCGAACTACGACCGTTGCTTCATTCCCGCGTGCGGCGGGATGAAAATGGCGGCGCTGGAAGACGCCACAGCCGACGGTCTCACGTACGAATGCGATCTTGCGCTACCTGCGGTTGCATTTTGGGATTCACGACGGACATCCGGTTGCAATCTGCTCACTGTTGAACTCCGCGAACTCACCATTGACGCTTATCGCGCGAAGGAGCTGAATCTCTGGGCGCATCTCTCGCCCGACCGGCCGTCACCCGCTACGGAATGGAAGGATTGGCATCCGCACATGCGCGTGGTCGAAGACCGGCTATTCCCATCGCGCGGAGGTTTTCGCGGTGGACTCAGCCTCTGCGATAAGCGGATATTCCAGAAACCCTTCACCGCCACCGTCTATAGCGTTTCACGGTTCACATTCGACCGCGCCTCATCGGAAGCCGACGCCTGCGCGGCGGCCGAACGGACGCCGGCTTCGCTTTCCATCGTAGCGGAGGACATGCAATGAGCACGCGCATCGGCATAATCGGGGCCGGACAGCACGCCGAAAACGCAATCTATCCATCGTTTGCGGAGATCAACGGGTGCGTCATCGCCGCATGCTGTGATATTGACAAAGAACGCGCCGGGGCGCTCGCCCGGAAGCACGGCGTCCCTGAAATATTCACCGATTACCGCGCCATGCTTGAAAAGACCGATCTTGATGCGGTCTGTGTGATTATCCCGGCCCATCTTCTGGAAGAGCCCGTGATCGCCGTGCTTGATCAAGGATTGGACATCTTTATCGAAAAACCGCCGGGAATCACCGCCGCGCAAACGAAGCGATGGGCGGCGATCGCACACAAGAAAAACAGCATTGCCATGACGGCTTTCAACCGCCGCTTCGAGCCGGTGATCCTGGAAGCGAAACGGCTTGTCGAAGAACGCGGACCGATCACGCAGGCGCTCGCCGGATACTATAAAAACATGGGGGCGATGGCGCGTAACCCATTTGAACCAATCGACATTCTCGGGAGCGACGTGATCCACAGCGTCGATTTTCTGCGATGGACGGGGGGCGACGTCATCTCGATGCGAAGCGATGTGACGCAATTCTTCCAGTCGTATGACAACAGTTTTAACGCCATCATCGCGTTCGGCTCCGGCGCGCGCGGCATACTCTCGACGAATTACGCGGCGGGACGGCGTATCGAACGTTTCGAGATACACGGGCATGGAATATCGGCGCTGATTGAACCACCGCGCCTTGCGCGCATATCGCACAACGAAAAAGAATATGTTTTGCGCGTCGAAGACCTTGTCAATATGAACGGACGGGACGAAAACGGCGTCTTCCGGCTCATCAACGGGTTTTGCGCGGAGACCGCGCACTTTATTGATTGTGTGCGCACCCGCCGCAATCCCTCCTGCAATTTTGACGAAAGCGCGCACACCATGGAGCTAATCGAGGCGATACGCGCAAATACAATAAAATAAAAGGACTAATAGAATGAAAAAATATAAATCAATCGGGTTTCAGGTTGATATTGCGCGACAGATGGAAACGCCGGAAACTCTGCGTAAGATTATTGATGTCGGGGCTTCTTTCGGTTACAACGAACTGTTTTTATACGGAGAAGGCAGTCTGGAATATAAAAGTCATCCCGAATGTTCCAGTAAATGCTGTCTGAAACAGGATGAATTTATTGCGCTGAGGGACTATGCGGAAACGAAGCATTCCATGCGTCTGATTCCAATTATTCCGGTTTTTGGCCACGCAAATTTTATTCTCAACGCGCCTGAACTGAAATATCTTCGGGAACTAAAAAATGACGACAATGCCGTTTTTAAATGCAATATGCGTCAATTCTGCACTTCCAATCCAGGGTCTTTTGATGTGATTGAGGACATCTTGAAAGAATGGGCGGAAATCACTTCGTCTCCATACATCCATGTCGGCGGTGATGAAAGCTGGAATTTCGCAACTTGTCCCGTGTGTCGTGAAACGGCTGAAAAAATCGGACGCGGCAAAATGCTGGCGGAATACTTTAACCGGATTAATGCAATCGTCAGGAAGCACGGAAAAACGAGCATGATCTGGCACGATATGCTGTTTTATTACGAAAACTGCCTGCCGCATCTCGACAAAGACATAGTTATTTGCGACTGGCACTATGAACCGGTTGAGCGCCACCCCGGAATATCTATTTACAACTGGGAAAGAACTGATTTTTTCGGCGCTTACGGGAAAGAAAAACTTGCTGTGTATATCTGCCCGAAATCAAAGTTTGCGTACACGGAAGAAAGCGACAATATAAGAACTCTGATTGAATACAGCGCGAATCGGGGAGCTGTCGGTTTTCTAAACACGGTTTGGGAAATGTCGTATATGCCTTATGCCAGCTGCTATCCGTCGCTGGCGTATGGCGGAGCCTGTTGCAATGAACCGGTACTGCCGGAATCCCGTGAATTTCTGCACAGCTTTGCCGATGAACATTTCTTCGCCGGCGCTGAAATTCTGCCGTTGCTGGTTGACCTGTACGGAGAAATTGCTGAAAAGAGAGTTTTCACCGGCCTGAATAATTGGATCACTTATCAGGATCCCGGACCACTATTCACAATGGCCGGCAAGCTTGATGAGGCCGTATGTCTCTGTTCACAGCTTAAACCGCGAACCGCCGTCGGCGCGGCATATCTCGAAACGCTGGAGCTGATATTTAAAAGACTGGCTCTTTCTAAACGTGTTGAGGGCTTGACAAGTACTATAGCCAATGCCTTAATTGGCGCTGAATTCGACCGTAAGCGGCTCGAAACTTTAATTGACAAGACATCGGCGTTGCTGGAAAAAATTCCGGCGCAGATCAAACTGGAAAAGCAGATATGGGATAAGTATCGTCCACAGTCGCAGCCGAATCCTGTTGTCGTTCATTTTTCCGGGATAGTTGAAGAGGTGTCAAAATTCATTTCCGCAGTTCCAAAAATCATCACGGGAAATATCTGTCCTGAATCGCTCTTGCCCTGCCTGTTCGAGATCGCCCTGGTGAACAATGACTGCTCTTGGCAGTACCTGACTATTTTTAGTTCGCCAGATGAAAAAAACTATAATAAAGTAGGCAGCTATCCGCAATGCGGCCCGTTTGGCCGTTATCTCAAAACATTTAATATCCCCAAACAAACCAAATTTATCAGAATCGAGCTGTCAGGCTTGGGACAGCTACTGCTTCACTACGCCCGATTGATCGGACCCGGCATGCAAACTGCGCCACGGCGGATTAGCAGGACAACAGGCGCAGTGACAGATCCTGAAAATATTTTGACCGACGACTTTCGCCCGACAATTATAGGCAGAACTAATTCACGTGATTATTTCTCACAGGGAAAGGAACAGCCCGTTTCAATTATTGAAATCGAGTTCTAACATAAGTACCCTGTAACTCAAATATATTCGGCAAGACAAGGCGGATTTTGGGACGGATTTGGAGTCGGAGGGTAAAGGGCGATCTTGAAACATCGTCCGAGCGCCACGGCATCCGGAATTATCGCAATCTTGCCGAATATATTTGAGTTACAGGGTACTATATTTTGCGGTTCAATCAGCCGAATTTTTATTTGAAATTTAATGAACTGCATTACAGTTCATACATAGGAGCCGATTGCAAAACTCAAAACCGATGCCGATGAAGGAGATTATGAAATTCAGACGAGCCGCAAAACCGGAGGCATACCCGAGGCGGGAATATAATTCCACTTGTTTTGTTTTTCAAAATCATTGGCAGTTTCTTACCCCGAAGACAACCACTTCTGCGGCAAATTTCAAAATTTCACGGG
>JAGVIF010000131.1 GCA_020056205.1 Lentisphaeria bacterium
TAAAATGCGAAATCCGTTCGTAGTAGCGCAATTTATTGCGCGTTATCAAGAACGGCGTATAAATTCGCCTACTACAAACAAAGCGACGCCGATAGCAATACCGACCCCGACCCCGAAAAAGACAACAGTTTCAAAGGAGAAAGGGAAATTGAACATTGAATATTGTATTATCGGAGGGCTTGCTGTAAATGCATATGTAGAACCGGTTGTCAGCCTGGATTTAGATATCGTAGCGGCGCTTGATGGCATAGATAAACTAATTGAATCTACAAAAGGGAAATTCAAAATTGAGAAATTCCCGCATAGTATTAATTTAGGAAGCAAAAATTAAAAGCATGGAATCCTGATTTATGTTAAAGAAATCGAATTTGAATTTCAAAGGATTCATGTTAGACTGTACTCAAAGGCAAAGGAGAAGGAGCAATCCATGATAGTCACTGCAAAAATTGAGGCGGGAAACATAATCAAGAGTCTTCCTGACGACATTTCTTTTGAAGACATTCAATACCATCTTTTTGTCGCTGAGAAACTTAGAAAATCCAGAGAACAGATCAAAGAAGGGAAGGTTTTTACTCAGGAAGAAGTTGAGAAAAGGCTTGAAAAATGGATTATCAAGTAATCTGGTCGCTCGAGGCCTTGGACGACATTGAGGAAATAGCTAGATACATCGAAAGAGACTCCCATTTCTACGCCGCATCGGTCGTAACAAGAATTCTCCAAAAAACTATCCATTTAAAAACATTTCCTTTTTCTGGGCGTGTTGTTCCAGAGGAAATGGATGAAAATGTCCGTGAGCATTTTATCTTCAGCTATAGGGTCATATATGAAATCAGAGAGAATTTTGTGTATGTTCTTGCTGTTGTTCATGGGAAAAGAATGCTCTATCCAGAATTTGAAGATAGGATTAAGAACGGATAACAAGAAAATTTTGCCGACCGCGAGGAAGGCGGCGGCAAATTTTGAACGTTAAAAATCGGCAATCAGCAATAATAGGTAGTTCTTTATGATGAAAATCGGCAATCGGCAATCGGCAATTAGCAATAGTTTATTTAAACGCGCGCAAAGACTTATTCCCGGCGGGGTGAATAGTCCGGTCAGGGCATTCAAATCGGTCGGAGGAAATCCCGTCTACATGGAAAGAGGCGGCGGAGAGTATTTGTTCGATGTTGATGAGAATAAATATATTGACTTCTGCGGGTCCTGGGGGCCGCTAATTCTCGGTCATGCCCGGCATGAGGTTGTTGAGGCTGTTAAAAAGGCGGCTAAGGATGGAATGAGTTTTGGCGCATGCAATCAGCGCGAAGTTGAGATGGCGGAACTTCTCAACGGATGTGTCCCGTATCTGGAAATGATGCGCATGGTAAGTTCCGGGACTGAAGCGGTGATGACAGCCTTGCGGCTTGCGAGAGGATTTACGGGGAGGAATAAAATCCTGAAATTCGACGGATGCTATCACGGACATGCCGATTATCTTCTTGTTTCCGCCGGGAGTGGATTATTGACCGGCGGCATATCAAGCTCGGCGGGTGTTTTGCCGTCAGCCGCAGCGGACATTCTTGTCGCGCATTACAACGATACTTCAGCGGTGAAAAAGATATTTGAAAAACACGGCAAAGAAATAGCCGCCGTGATTGTTGAGCCTGTTGCCGGAAACATGGGGCTTGTGAAACCCGAAGCCGGTTTTCTTGAGACGCTGAGAGAACTTAGCGCCGGCTATGCTTCTCTGCTGATATTTGACGAAGTGATAACGGGCTTTCGTCTTGCTCCCACAACTTACGGAAATATCCGCGGAATTACGCCCGACTTGACTACGCTCGGCAAAATAGTTGGCGGAGGGATGCCGATTGGAGTTGTCGGCGGGAAAGCTGAGATTATGAAAAAGCTTGCTCCTTTAGGCGCTGTCTATCAGGCCGGGACATTAAGCGGAAATCCTGTCGCGCTCGCGGCCGGAATTGAAACTCTGAAGATACTGAAAAAAGAAAATCCGTATCCACGTCTTGCGAAATTCGCAAAAAAAATCGCAGACGCGGTGAATTCTAAATCCGAGAAAAAATCACAGAAAGTCCATTGTGTTAATGAGGGTGGAATGTTCACGATATTTTTCACGGATAAAAAACCCCTGAGAAATTCGGATGATATAAAATGCTGTGATACTGCGAAATTCGCGGAATTTTTCAGGAAGATGTTAAAAAAGGGATATTACCTGCCTCCGTCACAGTTTGAAACAGCTTTCATCTCGGCGGCTCACACGGAGAAATCCATAGAAAAATTCAGCAAGAATTTTTAAGGACAACCATAAGGCGATGAAGTTTTTTTGCGGAAGAGATTTATTTTGCGCGGGAGTTGTTTTTGTTCTGTTTTTTTCGTTTTTCGCGCGTTGTATTTTTTTTGATTTTGTAAGCTATGACGACAGTTTTTATGTTGTAAATAATCCTTTGTTGACGGGGACTTTCAACGATTATTTGAAAGTTTGGATTCCCGACAGTGCTCGGAAAGAGCTTTTATACATACCTCTCACATATTCGGTTTTTTATGCCGAAAAGCTTTTTTTCGGAGACAGTCCGATGTTTTTTCACCTGCTGAATGTTGTTTTGCATGCGCTTAACGGCATTTTGGTTTTTATCATCGCAAGAAAAATTGGGATCGCGCGTCTCCCCGCTGTTTTTGCTTCCGTCTTATTTGGGCTTCATCCGCTGCAGGTTGAAGTTGTTTCATGGGTTATGGGGATGAAGGATTTGTTATGTTTTTTCTTTTCAGCGCTTGCGGTTGTCTCGTATTTAAACTGGAAATCGAAAAATTTGGAAAAGCATTTCATTCTGGCTTTTGTCTTTACGGCGTTTTCTCTTTTGGCAAAACCCTCGTCCATGGGGCTTCCTCTCATATTTTTCGCGTCTGAAATTTTTCTTTACAGACGGAAAATGCTTGAATGTATTCTGAGATTTTCCCCGTTTTTTCTTCTTGCGGGAGTAATTTTTTTCCTGAATTCATTGTCTTCGAGAGGGGAGGGGGATGGGGACTTGGCGCGCTTTTTCCTTTTCCTTCCTATGTTTGCCGCGCATTGGATAAAGGCTTTTATTTTTCCTATTTTTCTGAGAGTTCATTATTCTTGGATTCCGGACGGACAAATCCCCGCTGAATTCCTGTGGAGTTCTGTTTTTTGCGCCGGTTTTTTTTCTGCGCTCTTTTTTGTTTTCAGGAGACGGGTGTTTTCGGGGAGGGAGATTTTTCTTTTTTTTTCCGGAATAATTATTTTTCTTCCGGCCTTTTCTATTCTTTTGAGGAGGAGCGATTTTTTCACTGCGGACCGTTACGGCTATTTGGCTCTCGGCGCGTTTGCGATTTTCGCAGGGGATTTTTTAAGCGGGCCGGCTGAAAAAAAACGCGTCGTTTTATTCGGCGCCGCAGCGTATCTTGTCGTTCTCGCGCTCGTCTCTCAATTTTCCGTAGGGAAGTGGAAGAACGGCGTGCTGCTTATGGAGTCCGAGTTAAGCA
>JAGVIF010000547.1 GCA_020056205.1 Lentisphaeria bacterium
ATAAAATGCGAAATCCGTTCGTAGCAGCGCAATTTATTGCGCGTTATCAAGAACGGCGTATAAATTCGCCTACTACAAACAAAGCGATACCGATAGCGATACCGACCCCGAACGAAACAAAAATACATAACAACAGTGCGGAAATGCGAGAGTGCAGCACAGGCATCTTGCCTGTGTCCTTGAATCGGAGAAACGGCGAACCGGAGAAACGGAGATAAGAAAAACAATGAACTTCGAACATCTAATCAAGAGAAACTTTGCGCCTTTAATCTATAACCAATAACCAATAACCTATAACCAACATATGTCGCCTCTCCATGTTTTTTCATTTGAGACATCATCGCATTTAAATGCCTCCCATACTTCCTCGTGGAAGATAGTGTCTCCCGGCGCGATTTGATAGAGGGGGCTCAGTGTTTCTATCTCAAGCATCCATGGGCAGGAGAATATTTCCACGCTGCAGCCGTTGTCAGGGTATTCCGCGTCCACAAAATGGGAGAAGCTTTTTTTCAGGGCGTATCCTTTGTTGACGTACGCAATCCATCCGTTCTCGCAATTGATTCCAAATTTCGCGTTACTTTTCGCATTGACATCTTGTGTTGTGAGGATGTATTTATCTCCCCATGTGAAACGCGGGTCCGCCATATTCGTGTATGGCCAGATTGTCAGGTATCTGTTTGGCAGCAAAGTCTCCTTGTCTCCCTGCGGCTGCGGAACTACGGCGGTTCCTCCCTGCGCCATCACTGTCAAAGCCCATGCGGCCAATTCGATATTCCACAGATTTTCATTTTTGAGGATGTGGGTCAGTTTAAATCCGTTCTTTCCGGCGGGTGATATTTTGACGCTTTTGTTTATGCCTGTTATCTGTTCTATGCCAGAGGAGAAGACGAATCCATCTTTTTCTTTTTTTACCGAAACCGGAGTGTTGTCCGGGGTATAACTGCGCGGCCGCGCCTCCGGCGAATGCCACAGGCGATGTCCGCCGTATATATTCCATTCATCGCCGCCTTTTTTGCCGGCGGTTTCAGGTGCGACGTATAACATATTCGGTCCTTGGCCGAGAAATGCCCCTATTATTCTTGGGCCTACTTCGGTTGTGACCACAATCCTGAAGCCGCCGTTTTTGAGTTCAACGCATTTTTTCCAACCTTCAAATTCAATCGTTCCGCTTTTCATTTTCAATCTCCCTGGTGTTTGCGGGCGGAGGGTTTATTGCGATAACGCATTCCCCTCGCCAGCGCTTATCTTTAGTCTTGTAAATTATGTCAACAATTTTCCCGCGCAAACATTCTTCGTAGATTTTTGTGGCCTCTCTTATTACGGCCACATTTGTGTCAGCTCCGATTATCTCGGAGATTTCCAAAAGTAATTTTTGCATTCTGTGCGGGGATTCATAGACGAAAACGGTTTTATCCTCAGCCTTTATCTGCTCAAGGAATTTTTTCCTCCTGCCCGATTTTACCGGAGGAAAACCGTAAAATGCGAATTTCGCAAGCGGCAGCGCGCACGCCGTCGCCGCGAATAAGACAGCGGAAACGCCCGGTATTATGAGAGGCTCTATTCCCTTTTCAATGGCTTTCGCGATTAACTTGGATCCCGGATCGGAAATGCATGGAGTGCCGGCGTCGCAGACGTAAGAAACGCTTTCGCCTTCAAGAACTTTGGCTATTATGCGTTCGGCCTCACGCTCCTCGTTGAATGCCCTGCAGCTGATTATCGGTTTTTTGATGTTCAGGCTGTTCAGGAGTTGCAGAGTTCTCCTTGTATCTTCAGCGGCAATGACTTGCGAATTTCGCAAAGTTTCCACCGCGCGAAATGTGATGTCGCCCAGATTGCCTATCGGCGTGGCCACAATTGCGAGAAAGGCTTTGCTCATGGCTAAAATAAGGGGTAATTTAATGAGTCAGTTGGCCCGTGAATTATTGTCGTAATAAACAGCGATGCTCAGGGCGGAATATTCTCCGATTTTGCAGCCGAGCGGGCTTGTTTTTATTTTCAAATTTTTTATCATTTGCGGCCATGCGAATCGCGGGAGGAGTTTTTTCACAGGGTCGAGAAGCAGGTTGCCCGCGGCCAATGCGACAGTTCCGAGAATTATAAACTCCGGATTGAATATATTTGTGAATATTCCGATAGCCTGCGCGTTTCTCAGGCAAATCTCGTCCCAGAGGCTTAAAGCATAACCATTTTTGGATTTAACTCCTTCTATCAAAACAGGATAGCCGATTTTGCCGGCGTCGCCCTGCGCGAATCTTATCAGAGGGTGTTCCGGCTGTTGCGAGAGATCTGCCATGATTTTTTGAGAGATGGCGCGTCCTCCGCAGAAAGCCTCGTAGCATCCTCTTAACCCGCAGTTGCAGGCCGGCCCTTCGGGATCGAGAACAATGTGTCCCATTTCGCCGCCGATTAAATCATTGCCTCTGACAAGTTTGCCTTCGGCTATTATTCCTCCGCCGATCCCTGTGCTCATCGTAAGATAGATAAGATTGGAGCAATTTTTCCCCGCTCCAAAAATCCACTCCGCGAGAGCCCCGGCATTGGCGTCGTTCTCGATATATGTTTTCGCGGAAAATTCTTTGGAGATGAAGTCAACTATTGGGATATCGTTCCAGTTTTTCATATTCGGCGACGACTCGATTTTGCCCTCAATTATGTTGAGGGGGCCCGGAGCGCCTATTCCTATCGCTGAAATATTTTGCGGCGGGAGACTGGCGTCCGCCAGGAGTTTTTTCCCGCATGAAACCATGTCATTCATGACTTCGCGCGGATTCCTTTCGAGGTTAGGAATTCTTTCTGAGGCTATTATTGTTCCATCGGCTCTGCCGAGACAGACGGCGATCTTTGTTCCGCCTATGTCGAAGCCGAGATAAAATTTGGTTTCCTCCCTCATTTGTTTTCTCCGCGTGTTTGAATTATGAGATTTCCCTGTTAATCTATATCGGAAAATAAAATAATAAACCCACTACAGGTGCGAAAATGCCGGATAAATTTTTTCTTTTGACTGCTTACTATATCAATCCGTATTATCCATACCAACTTTCGGATGCGGTCGGGAAGGGGATAGTCCTGCTTCTCTTGGTTTTTTCCATTTTCACATGGACTATAATGATAGACAAGGGGATACTTTTATATAGGGCGAGGCGCAGCTCTCTTCTTTTTTCATGGCTTTTCAGGGAAAAAAAGTATCCGCTCGCGCTGTATAAGAAATCAAATGAATTGAAAGGTCCGGTCGCGAGAGTTTATCAGGCCGGCGCCGATGACTTGCTCTCTTTTTATGAAATTCCGCCGGAATTCTCCGAGCTTTACGGGACACAAAAAGCGCCGGTGAAAAAACTTTCAACAGCCCAGATAGAAACTCTCAGAAGCTCCCTTGAAAGATCCGTGTCCGACCAAATAATAAAGCTCGAGGACAAGATGGGGCTCTTGTCAACAGCCGTCAGCGTAAGCCCCCTTCTCGGCCTTTTCGGAACGGTCTGGGGAATAATGATGGCATTTTGCGCTATGACCCTGCAGGGCAAGGCGGACATTGCCGCCATGGCGCCCGGCATAAGCAGCGCGCTGCTTACCACCGTCGTAGGGCTGATAGTCGCCATTCCCTCTCTGGTCGGATTCAACCTCATCACTAATACGATAAGACAGATGATAGTAACAATGGACAATTTTGTAGAGGAATTTATGTCCAAGGTGAAACTCGAACAGTTTGATTGAGAGGCTCTCCCCCGATGGCAAGACAAAAACAACGGTCCCAATTAAGCGCTATCAGTGAGATCAATATGACCCCGCTGATAGACCTGACATTTCTTCTTCTCGTAACTTTTATGATTACCGTTCCGCTTATGGAGTACGGGGTGAACGTCAACCCGCCGGAGATGAACGCGGACAAACTTCCCGACGAGAACTACAAAGTGATAAACCTTGACAAGAATGGAAAAATACAGTTCAACAAAAAATATTTTTCCAACGAGGAATTAGGCAGGGAGCTTGTTGTCCAGAAAAGACTCAACGGCAAACTCTCGCTGCTGATAAGAGCCGACGGCGGCCGTCAATACAAGGAAGTGATGGAGATTATGAAGGTTGTGAAGAACACCGGAATTAAAGAAGTGTCGCTGGTGACTCAGGCGGAGTAAAATGGAAAAGGGAAAATGAACATCGAACATTCAACGTTGAACATCCAACGTCGAATGAAGAAAAACTCTGCGCCTTTAACCAATAACCCATAACTAATAACTAACCTAAGTTTTGCGATTCAATCGGCCGAATTTAAACTAAGTTCTTGATAATAAACGGTTTGAGCATTGGTATAAGTTCAGTAAACCCTGTCCTTTCGGTGAATATTTACACCCAAATAAAATGCGAAATCACTTGTTTTTCAATAGAATATCACATCGGCGAGCCAATTGCAAAATGTAGGTTTACTCTCTCAAAATGACAAGGAACCATATTTTTTTCCCAGTCGCGATGACGGTTGCCGGCAGCGACAGCGGAGGGGGAGCCGGGATGCAGGCGGATTTGAGGACATTCTCATCGCTCGGCGTTTTTGGAACCTCCGTCGTTACCGCCCTGACCGCGCAAAATCCTCTTGAAGTCAGAGCCATTTTTCCTGTTGAGCCGTCTTTTGTAACAGCGCAACTCGATGCGGTTTTTGCAAAATTCGCAGTCTGTTCGCTGAAAACGGGAATGCTTTTAAATTCGGCGATAATCAGAGCCGTGTCCGCCTTTTTGAGCGGCAAAAAGGATTTGCCGATTATCGTTGACCCGGTGATGCTTGCTTCAAGCGGAGGAGCGCTTCTGAAAAAAAACGCGGTCTTGGATATGAAAGACAAACTCTTTCCCCTCGCTGATTGGATTACGCCGAACATCATGGAGGCGGAACTTATTCTCGAAACGAAAATTAAAAATTTTGATGACGCGCTTTCGGCGGCGGAACTGATTTGTGAAAAGTGGAATTGCGGCTGTGTTCTTAAAGGCGGACATCTGGAATATATCAGGGGGAGGAAAAGCGATATTGTCGTTTTTGACAATAGAAAATATTTGATTTCAGCTCCTTCTATAGACATCGAAGGCGCGGCT
>JAGVIF010000133.1 GCA_020056205.1 Lentisphaeria bacterium
AACCCGTCCTTTTACTGAACTTATACAAAAAATAAAATGCGAAATATATATTTTTATTCTTTTTTCGCGAAAAACAGTTGTTAATGTGATATTTTTCTAAAAAAACAAGTCTTTTCGCATTTTATTAGATGTAAATATTCACCGAAAGGACAGGGTTCGGTGAATATTTACAATGCGAGGTCATATGAAAAAGATTGCGATCTTAAAGTTTTTAAACACAATATTGTTTTTTTATATCGGGCTGGCGCTCTCCGCCCTTCCCCTTCCAGTTCCCTCGGACGTTGCAAAAAACGCCGCCGCCGTAACTGCGGAAAAATATCCCGACGCCGACCAGGTACTTGTCGTCAATATCCAAACCATAAAATATTCCCCTGACGGAAAGGCCGAAACCCTTGATGATGTCTACGTAAAGGCGCTGACCGAGAAAGGACGCGATGAAAATGAATCGTTGAAATTTTATTTCAACAGCCACTATCAGAAAATAGATGTCCAGGTCGTCGAACTGATAAAAACCGACGGGAAAATTCTGCCGGTTGACATTGCCTTGAACAGCAGAGTCGCGGTGGACCACCATCAAATGACTTCAAATATCTTCGATCCCAACTCCAAAATATTATCGGTGAACATACCGAACATTGGGATAGGCGACATCATCCACTACCGCTACCTTGAAAAAACGCTGAAACCCCGGATGGCGGGCGCATGGGCTGAATATTTATGCCTTCAAGGCGATTATCCCGTCATTGATTACCAAATAGAAGTCATTGCTCCGGATGAACTTCCAATTGCGAAATTCGCGATAAAAGACGAAGTCCCCGGCTCCGTGACGTTTGAAAAAGAGAAGAGAGAAAAAGAAACCGTTTACAGGTGGAAGGCTAAAGACGTTCCACAGATATTTCCCGAACCGGACATGCCGGCAATCCACACAGTCATCCAACGACTTTTGCTCGGAACCGTCCCACAGTGGGAGGATATTTCCAAATGGTACTGGAAAATCTCCGCTCCGCACATGGAAAAAATAACCCCTGAAATGAAGAGCAAAACCGACGAACTTTGCGCCCCCTTCAGCGGCGACAAAGATAAAATACGCGCAATCTTCGACTTCGTCTCGCAAAAAGTCAGATACATGGGGATAACAACGGAAACCGAATCCCCGGGATATGAGCCCCATGATGTCTCAATAACTTTCGAAAATAAATACGGCGTCTGCAGGGACAAGGCCGCGCTCCTTGTCTCAATGCTCAGACTCGCCGGATTCAAAGCCTTCCCTGTTCTCATAATGGCCGGACCCAAAAAAGACAAGGAAGTCCCAAACCCCTATTTTAACCACGCCGTAACCGGCATCGAACAGGACGACAAATCATACATCCTGATGGATGCCACAAACGAAATGAGCAAGGAACTTCTTCCTTCATATCTCTGCGACAAGAGCTATCTTGTGGCAAGGCCGGAAGGAGACACGTTGAGGCTCTCTCCGATAGTTCCGGCTTCGGAAAATATGCTCTCAATAAAAACAGAGGCTTTCCTTCACGCCGACAAATCCCTCTCCGCGCAAACAGAAATCTCTTTTTCCGGGATGAACGACACCGCTTACCGGACATCAATAATGAGACGCAAGCCGGACGAAATCCTTGATTTTTTGGAAGGGATAGTCAGAAATGTCTTCACGGCCGCGAGACCGGAGTCATGCGAGGTTTTGCCGGTAAATTTGTCGGACACTTCCTCGCCTCTCATTTTCAAACTCAAATATTCCGTTCCCAATGCCGTCGTTGGCGGCGCTGATACGGACGCGATCATTACGCCGCATTTTGGGAACAAGATAGGACTGCTGAACTTTTTGATAGAAAAAACCGGACTCGTAACCAGAAAGTTTCCGCTTTACACCGAGATCGCCTGCGGTTATGAAGAGAAATTAAAACTGGAAATTGATCCGAACGCGATAACTTCAGGCTCTCTAATCCTGCCAAGTCCGGAAAAAATCAACACGGAATCTTTCGACTTGCGGAGGGAATATCAAAAGAACGGAAATATCATTTCATCCGATTCCGGGTTCGTCCTCAAAACGATTGAGTTTTCTCCGGACGATTACGAAGGTTTGAAAAAGGCCATCGGAGCAATGGAAAATTCCACAGGAAGAATGCCGCTTATTTTAAAACACCCGGACAATCCCCTGACAGAACAGCCCGTGCGCCAAAACAACGGCATCCGAACTCTTACGGACCAAACTGAAATTCATATACTTGGAGAGGATTCATGGCTCACGCGAAAAAATGTCAGCCTTGAATTGCTCGATTTCTCGGGAAAAAAAGAATTCTCGGAAATTAAACTTAATTTCAATGAAGCCATGGACGAAATCAGCCTCGATTCAGTCAAAATCACATCCCCCGACGGGATAAGCAAAGCAATACGCAAGGAAGAGATAAACCTAATGGACGAGGCCTGGAGCGGTTCGGCTCCGAGATACCCGCCGGGAAAAATACTTGTCGCAAACATCCCAAACGTTAACGTAGGCTCGAAACTGGAATTTAACGTAACCCGCAAATCCAGAAACAGACCGTTTTTCTCCTTCGTCGAGCCTCTAAAAACCTTCAATGCGACGGAGAAAAAAATAATTAAAATCCT
>JAGVIF010000338.1 GCA_020056205.1 Lentisphaeria bacterium
AAGACCGCCGCGGGTATTGCCCCTGCCAGAAATACTTGCGAGCCCTCCGATGGCATCTGCAACGGCGCGGTTTATGACTTTTGCAACTGGCTCTAAGGACAATAATTTATGAAAAAGCAATCAAAATACATTTATCCGGCGGGGATAGCGCTGAAAAACCGGAGGTGGCCGGACGCGAAAATAAGCAGGGCTCCGATATGGTGTTCAGTGGACCTTAGGGACGGAAATCAAGCATTGCCGATCCCTATGACTCCTGAAAGAAAATTGCGTTATTTCAAGATGTTATGCGAAATAGGCTTCAAAGAAATTGAAGTCGGATTTCCCTCTGCGTCCAAAGACGACTTTGACTTTGTCAGAACCCTGATCGAGAAAGGACATATACCGTCAGATGTCCGAATATCCGTCCTAACGCAGGCGCGCGAGCATCTCATCGCGAAAACTGTGGAATCGTTGAAAGGCGTAAAAAGAGCCTTGTTGCACTGTTATGTCGCAACATCTGACCTTCACGGTTTGCTGGTCTTCAACAGGACGAGAAAGGACGTGATAAAAATGGCGGTCGAGGGAACGAAACTCGTCAAAAAATATCTCGAAGACACCGGGCTCGACGGAAAGGTCGGATATGAATTTTCCCCTGAAGAATTTACCGACAGCGATTTGGATTTTGTAATCGGGCTTTGCGAGGACGTGAGAAAGGCGTGGGGCAAGAGTTCAAAGGGAAATTTTATTCTCAATCTTCCCGCCACGGTTGAACGCAGGCCGCCGTATCAGTATGCGGACATGATAGAATATTTTTGCCGCAAATACACGCGCATGGACGACACTATTATAAGCGTTCACGCCCACAACGATCAGGGGTGCGCCGTAGCCGCCACTGAAATGGCTGTTCTCGCCGGAGCCCACAGAGTGGAGGGAACGCTTTTTGGGCACGGAGAGAGAACCGGCAATGTGGACATAGTAACTCTCTCGTTGAACCTTCATGCGAGGGGAATAAAAACCAATCTCGATTTTTCAAACATCAATTCAATAGTGAAAACGGTTGAAGAAGCCTCATATATTCCTGTTCACCAACGGCATCCGTATGCGGGGGATCTTGTGTTCACCGCTTTTTCAGGCTCCCACCAGGATGCCATAAGAAAAGGGCTCACGCAGAAAAACAAAGCCGCTAAAATATTTGGCTGTTGGAAGGTTCCGTATTTGCACATAGACCCGTCCGACATCGGAAGAAAATATGAAAAGATCATCCGCATCAACAGTCAATCCGGCAAGGGCGGGGCGGTGTTCATCCTTGAAAATGATTTCGGATACAGGCCGCCGAAGGGAATGCATCCTGAAATAGGGGATATTGTCCAAAAACTTGCGGACAGCAAACAAAATGAGATAAGTTCTGACGAGCTGATGAAGGAATTCAAGAGAATTTTTTTCAACATTGACAAGCCGCTTAAACTTGAGAAAATTTCGGTGAGTTCTTCCAGCAAACCCAATCATATCAGAGCGAAACTTTCAGTATCTTTGCAAGGGAAAATCAGAACTATCGAGGCGGACGGCAACGGCCCTGTGTCGGCAGTGGTGCGCGCTATCAGCACCCAATCCGATTTTCTCAAATTTACTCTTGACGATTTTGAAGAACAGTCGCTCGGGCACACGGCTGATGCCATCGCCATAGCATATGTTTCGCTGAGACGGGAGAGCGACGGAAAAATCTTTTACGGAGTCGGAGAGCATTCAAACATAGAATACGCCGCCCTTCTCGCCGTCTTCTCGGCGATCAATAGGGCATGGGATAATCGCAAATGAAAAAATTCATAATAACAATTCTAATCGTGGGAATAGTAATCGCCGCCCATTTTGTGATACTTAAATATCTCGTTTTTAATAAAAATTCGGGAAAGAATTCGTCCAACCCTGAAAATCAGGCCGCTGACGGCGGCGATATTCCCGCCCCGGCAGGAAGTAAAGGAGAAAACACGACTCAAAAAGAGGAAAAAATTCCGTTCAATTACGCCAACTCTGTTTTTGGAAATATTCCCGATATCCCGGATTCGTCAAAGGCAAGCGCCGGAATACTTGTGGACATGAACTCAAGGGAAGTTCTGTGGGCAAAAAATCCGGGCAAAGGAGTGCCTATAGCGTCAATGACCAAGATGATGACCGCCCTTCTCGCCTTTGAAGATATAAAGACAAGAGAAGATTTGGATATTTCCACTCCTGTTCAGGTTACGCAAACGGCGATGGAACTGGGAGGCAGTCAGATAAGTCTTGACATCAGAGAAAGTTTTACCATGGGCGAATTGCTCAAGACCGTGATGATAGTCAGCGCAAATGACTCAGCCCAACTGATCGCCGATTTTCTTTCAGGCGGCGACTCTTTTGCCTTTGTTCAAAGAATGAATCGGAGAGCGAAAGATCTCGAATTGCCTATGACTATGTTTTTTAACTGCCACGGCCTGCCCGGCTACACGCCGGCCGAAGACAACATATCAAGCCCGGAGGCTATGGCGATTCTCGCCGAAGAACTTCTCCAATATCCTGAAGCGGTACAGTGGGCTTCCACAAAACTTGATTTTCTGCCAAGAAAAAATCTGAAAAATCCTAATGCCCCGAAAGAGCCTACAATGCTTAGAAACCACAACAAGCTGGTGGGCTCATGCCCGGGAGTGAACGGAATGAAAACCGGATATATAAAACGCTCCGGTTTTTGCGTAACGGCCACATGCGAACGCGGAGGCAAGAAAATGGCAGCGGTTGCGACAGGATTCAAGACGGCGAAAGAAAGAGACGCTTTTGTCGCAAAACTTCTTGACTGGGGATACAAAAAAGCAGCACTCGAAGTGCTCGCCGTAGAAGATTTCGACACCTCTTACACACTGCCAAAGTAACCGAGATTTGCAAAGAATGATTGGAATTTCAAAACTATACATGGGGCAGATCGAGGCTTCAGACGCAATCCGATATGGCAGGGAGTCGCAACGGCTTCCGTCGCATCTGCTGCAGTTTTCCAAGGATAAGAAGCCAGTAGTGATCTGGAATGTGACATCGAGATGCAACCTAAGTTGCCGACACTGCTACGCCGCCGCATCGGCATCATCGGGCGACGAGCTCGGCTTCGAAGAGGGGAAAAAAATGATAGACGATCTTTCCAAGTTCGGATGTCCTGTCCTGATGTTCTCCGGAGGCGAGCCAATGTTGAGACCGGATCTTCCGGAACTTGTCGCTTACGCCGTGTCAAAAGGACTCCGCGCGGTAGTGTCCACAAATGGAACGCTGATAGACTTCGTAACTGCTGAAAAGCTGAAAAAGACAGGTATTTCCTATGTTGGAATAAGCATTGACGGCATCCAAGAAGTACATGACAAGTTCCGTGGGTGTCGCGGCGCATTCGACGAGGCTGTTGATGGAATAACGGCGTGCATGGGAGCCGGACTGAAAGTAGGGCTTCGTTTCACGGTCTGCCGGGAAAACCTCGGAGAAATTCCTGGGATATTCAAGTTTCTCCGCGACAAGAGGATTCCCCGCATCTGCATCTATCATCTGGTCTATACGGGACGCGGCGCTGAACTGGCGAAAGCCGATCTCGACCACAGTCAGACCCGCGCGCTTATGGATACCATAATCAATGAAACAAAAAAACTTTACGACGACGGGCTGAAGACGGAAGTCCTGACTGTAGACAATCACTGCGACGGCCCATATCTTTATATGAGGATGGTACGGGAAGGAAATCCCAAGGCGGCGGAAGTTCTGGAACTTCTTAGCATGAACGGCGGAAACAGCAGCGGGCTGGGGGTGGCGTGTATCAGTTGGGACGGAAGGGTGCATCCAGATCAGTTCTGGAGGAACAAGGTGCTTGGCAATGTCCTCGAAAAACCTTTCAGCGAGATATGGACCGACAAGGGGAATGCATTGCTGATGAAGCTGAAGGAAAAAAAGAAGCATGTCTCCGGGCGTTGCGCGACTTGCCGTTTCCTCGATATCTGCGGTGGAAATTTTCGGGCCAGAGCTGAAGCCGTCACGGGTGACGCATGGGCGCCTGATCCGGCCTGCTATCTCAGCGATGAGGAAATCCGAGTTCAAAATTGAAATTCAGGAATCTGGAACAATGCATGACTTAAATGAAATACTTTCGCCGAGCCTTCGCGTGATAGCATGGGAAACAACCAGAATGTGTCATTTGAACTGCAGACACTGCAGGGCCGCAGCCAGTAAAAGCCAGCCCAGGGATGAACTCAGTACTGCGGAGGGGTTCCGTCTCATCAGTGAAATTGCGAAATTCGCAAAACCCTTGCTCATACTGACCGGCGGAGAGCCGATGGCGCGCCCGGACATCTACGAACTCGCTTCGTACGCTACGGAAAAGGGGCTTAGAGTAGTCATGGCTACATGCGGACATCTCTTAACAGCGGAAACTGCGGAGAAGATAAAAGCTTCAGGAATCAAGGCGTTGAGCATAAGCCTGGACGGGGCCGATGCGGCCACACACGACAAGTTCCGTGACACTCCCGGAGCTTTTGAAAAGAGCCTTGCCGGAATACAATGCGCCAGGGAGTCTGGAATACCGTTCCAGATCAACACGACGGTAAGCAGGATAAATGTCAGAGAGCTTCCTCAAATCCTGGATCTTGCAGAAAAAATAGGAGCTTCGACAATGGATTTCTTTTTTCTCGTTCCAACAGGACGGGGAAAGTATCTCGATGACGAGCTTCTGCAGACGGAAGAATACGAGGAATCCCTTCGATGGATAGCAGAAGAACGCTCCGGAAGGAAAATAGGGGTGAAGACAACCTGCGCGCCTCATTTCGCGCGAATTTCGCAAAATACCGGCTGCGGATGCATGGCAGGAGGAACTTTTGTCTTCATCTCACACAGGGGAATAATGCAGCCCTGCGGTTTTCTGGACATCCCCTGCGGCAATCTACGGAAGGAGGGTTTCAATTTTGAAAAACTCTATCAGGAGTCGGAAATCTTTAAGTCGCTCCGCGACCCTGATCGTTACGAGGGAAAATGCGGTATCTGCGAATTTCGCAATATCTGCGGCGGCTGCCGCGCGAGGGTTTACGCCGCAAACGGAGACATCATGGCGGCGGATGCAAGCTGTTCCCATATTCCGCGGACTCCTGGAAAAGATGATGGGATTCCAGAGTCGCTCGAGGAGGATCTCCTGTTGCGCCTACAGCAGGGAATCCCGCTTGAGAAAAATCCGTTTTCACTGATGGCGGCCGAACTGGGCATCGAGGAAAAACAGGTGATCTCATTCATACTCAAATCTTTTTCAGAAGGAAAAACCAGAAGGCTTGGCGCCATATTCGACGGCAGAAAACTGGGATACATGAACACCTTGTGCGCGGCCTCGCCTGCGCCGGGAACTGAAAATGAATTCATCAGGCGCATCAGGGCGCTTTCGGGAGTGACGCATTGCTATGAACGGAATTGGCCGGAGGAACTTGAATCTGCGCTTCCAGGCTCTCCTGCAGGCAAGAACTATCCGAACCTCTGGTTCACTTTCGGGGCTCGCGCTGAAAATTTCAATTTGGAGTTTGCGAAGATCGCAAAAATGAACTCGGGCGGACTGCTTCTCAGTCTTCCCGCAGTCCGCATGTTCAAGACAGATGTGATTTTCGACATGAAACAATTGAAGAAGAAAATATGCGGTCTGGCAACACATTCAGTAAACAAGACCGCAAGATTAGAAACATGCGTTTTTTCAGAAAGAGAGAAGGCTGTAATCAGGCTTCTGCAGGGAAATCTTCCCGTAAAGAAAGAATTTTATGATGAAATCTCCTCAAGACTCGGAATGAGTTCCGATGATCTTCTCGGAATTCTGCGAAACTGGAGCGGCCGCGGCATTATGAAAAGGATTGGAATTATCCTCAATCATCTCAACGTCGGATTCACGGCGAACGCGATGTGCGTGTGGGATGTACCCGAGGACAAGATCGAGGAAAAAGGGCGTAGTCTCGCCGGCTATTCCATAATAACCCACTGCTACCAGAGGGAGAGAGACGACAGATTCCCGTTCAACCTGTACGCCATGATCCATGCCGGCGACTGGAATGACCTTTACTCCGTCTTCAACTCTATCTCAAAAGAAAACGAATTGGTCGGCGGACGCCTTTTCTGTTCGATGAAGGAACTCAAGAAAACCAGCATGACCTATTCCCTTTGAAGCTGATAAAAGCGGATTAGCTCTTCGGCAAATCCTTCAGGGATATGCCGAGGGCATCTGCCACTCCCTTGCCATAGGCGGGATCGGCTTTCATGCAGTTGCCTATGTGGCGCAGCTTGACTTGCATTGCCGCGCCTCCGATCGAACGGGCAGTGTTTCCAAAAAGCGCTGCTTTCTGCTCCTTGTTCATGAGACGGAAAAGCCGGCGTGGCTGTTCATAGTAATCGGCATCGTCTTCGCGGTAGTTCCAGTGGTCTGCGGCACCTTCGATGGGCAAAGGCGGTTCCTTGAACTCGGGTTGTTCCTTCCACTCACCAAAACTGTTAGGCTCGTACCCGAGTGTACTTCCATAGTTTCCGTCAACACGCATTGAACCGTCGCGATGATAGCTGTGGAACGGACAGCGCGGGGCGTTCACTGGAATCGAGGCATGGTTCACACCGAGACGATAACGCTGGGCGTCTCCATATGAGAAGAGACGTCCCTGAAGCATCTTGTCAGGGGAGAAGCCAATGCCAGGCACGACATTGGCAGGATTGAACGCCGACTGTTCGACCTCGGCAAAATAGTTTTCCGGATTCCGGTTCAACTCCATTACTCCGACCTCCATCAGCGGATAGTCCTTGTGGAACCAGACCTTGGTCAGATCAAACGGATGATACGGGCATTTCGCGGCATCTTTTTCCGGCATGATCTGGATGTACAGCTTCCATTTCGGGAAATCCTTCTTTTCTATGCTTTCATACAGATCCTGCTGATGGCTTTCCCTGTTCTTGCCGATGATCGCCTCGGATTCCTGGTCAGTCAGGTTCTTGATCCCCTGCTGTGTGTGGAAATGGAACTTCACCCAGCATCTCTCGTTTTTCGCGTTTATGAAGCTGAAGGTATGGCTGCCAAAACCGTGCATATGGCGGTAGGAACTTGGGATACCCCTGTCGCTCATTACAATTGTTACCTGATGCAGGGCCTCCGGCAGTGAAGTCCAGAAATCCCAGTTGTTCAATGCGCTACGCATGTTGGTTCGAGGGTCTCGCTTGACGGCATGGTTCAGATCGGGGAATTTCAACGGGTCGCGCAGAAAAAACACAGGCGTGTTGTTTCCTACAAGATCCCAGTTTCCCTCTTCGGTATAGAACTTCATCGCGAATCCGCGGATGTCGCGCTCGGCGTCGGCAGCTCCTCTTTCGCCTGCAACTGTAGAAAACCTGACAAACAACTCAGTTCTTTTACCGACTTCTGAGAATATCTTCGCCTTGGTGTATTCGGTTATATCGTGAGTCACGGTGAATGTGCCATAGACCCCAGATCCCTTCGCATGCATGCGTCTCTCAGGAATGACCTCCCTGTCAAAGTGGGCAAGTTTTTCAAGGAACCAGACATCCTGCAGGAGCGCCGGCCCGCGTTTCCCGGCTGTCATGACGTTCTGATTGTCCACAACTGGCGCGCCCGCCCTAGTCGTAAGCTTCTTGTCCGTCTTTTTCCCATCCTTAATCTTTTTTCCCTGACTCATCTGTCACCTCCGTTTTATTTTTTATTCGATTATTCGAATATATATGCAGTAACTTCGAACGCAAAACTTAACCTACATATTTCACGAGCCTGCCGCACCGTAGATGTAGTACCCTGTAACTCAA
>JAGVIF010000462.1 GCA_020056205.1 Lentisphaeria bacterium
GCCCGCGTAGCGGGCGAGCCAATGACTTCATTTCCTAACTGGCGGAGAGGGCGGGATTCGAACCCGCGGAACGGTGTAACCCGTTCGACGGTTTAGCAAACCGTTCCTTTCGACCGCTCAGGCACCTCTCCGTAAAGAAGGGACAAAAAAATAAGGGAAGCGAATATAAGTCTTTTATTTGCGGATTCAAATTCAGTTTTTTGAATGTCAGGTCTTATAGAGTATAAGTTTGAGTGTTTTTCCTCCGAGCATCATTTCCGGCTGGTATGAGCTTTTTGCCCAGCGCAGTCCGGGAATTCCGATGTCCTGCTCACGGTTTATAAAGAGACATTTATTCCGGAGAAATTTTGCCGTTTCCCAGTTTATGATTTGGGCGGCGCCTTTGATTTCCCTGTCTGATTTTTCAAAATGGACTATGAATGTTTCCGCATTTTGGCGGTAGAAGACGGAGAACGCGCAGATTTTATTTTCCGCGAAAATCGCAAGTCCGTCAAGTCCGATTTGCCCGAAGTTTTTGAAAGCCTCCCCCATCGCCGATGTTTCGTGAATTATTCCTATATGCTCACAGGTCTTTGTCTCGCGCCATTTTTTTGCGAGGGAGAAACAGTCGTTGAAGATTTCCGGCGAAATTTTTTCGCATCTGTATGAAGGGTGGTTTCCGGAAAATTGAGAGATTAGATTTTTCTTTTTTGCGAGTTTTGATCCCTCTAGGGAGACAAGTTTTTCCGTCCGATAGATGTAGTCGCGGAAGCCTTCATCTTCCTCGACGGAAAAAAAATCAGCGAGTTCGGGGTTTGACGCGATATATTCGTCATCCGCGTGGGCGACGGAGAAATTTTCAGGGTTCACGGAAAATAATTTTGGGAACCTAGCAAGGGTTGCGGGGGGTGGTTTTTGTCCCGGCGGCATAAGCAGGGTGTTATCGTGTTCGGAATAGAAATACACGACACCGTCAACTTCAGCCCATTTGTTGATATATATTTTTCCCCAGATAAGGAGGTTTGAGAAAGAATATTCGCAGGATAAGCCGGAACGAAAAGAGATTGTTTGAACTATTTTTTCCTTGTCTTCGATAGAGACCAGTTTTAATAAAGGTTTATTCATTTTTCTTCTTTTTGTTTTGCGGATTTGTTTTTCCCTTCCATATCATTGGGGTGTGCCCTTTCATACGCGCGAAGCCGTTTTTTGAATGGAAGTTTTCAGTGTTGGGCTCGGCGACAAGCGCGATCCAGTCAACTCCGTTTTTTTTAAGATATTCTGTCAGCAATAGAATTATTTTCTTTCCTATTCCTTGTCCGCGGAAGGAACTGTGCACGACTACGTCCTGTATATAGGCGTCACTGCAGCCGTCGGAAAGCGCTCGTCCCATTCCCACCATTCTTCCTTTGTCGAACGCTCCGACGAAGCAGAATGACCCCTTCACGGCCTTGTTGATGAATGAAGTTTTTTCATCGTATCCGGCTTCCCACCATCCGGCGTCAACGTAAAGCGCCCTGAAGTCTCTCACGCTGACGCGGGAGACTTTTCTGACAAGGATTGAACTGGTGTATTTATTTTGCAAATTTTGAAATCACCTTAATTTGTTGAACGCTTTCATCTCCACATATATTGCGAATCTTTATTCTGATTGGTTTCTTGGGGCTGGAAATCCTGCCGTCCCAGAAATCCTTGGTCTTCTTTCCATTGCGAATGACATAGCCTTTCTTGTCAATCTTTATCTCGGAATCGCTTTTCCAAGCTCCTTCATTGTTAGAACAATTCAGACTTACGAGTTCTATGAGTTCAAGACCGGTTTCACTGATTTTAATCGGAGTGAATTTGGAATTAATCTTTTTCCCGTTGCCATTTCTATTGGAACCGTTTTCGGCTTCCGCATCAGCGTCATCATTTTCCTCGTCCTGTTCATCTCCCACCTTTTCAAGAAGATTCTCTCCAACTTTCTGAAGCTCATGTTTCTGATTATACTCGCCAATTTTCTGTATAAGACGATCGCTGGTGAAGGATTTGAATTCAATGACATGTTCCTTGCCTGATTTTTTCATCTCGTATTCCGCAATATCCTCGACAATGACATCGTCAAGAATCTCCTTGAGGTCGCGGAGTTCAACTTCAAATTCCGTGGGATTGTTGTCTTTTATGAAATCCTTCAGCTCTTTTTCATCTTCGATATCAACATAGAAAACAACCACTTTCTTGACACTGTCCGGCAATTCCGGCATAGCGATATTCAAAATGCGGTTCATAAGCGGGACATCGAGAATTTTTGTGCTGTGGTCAAGGAGATTGGGAATATAGACGGGAACAAGCCCAAGCTTGCTGTCGTTAATCGCGCCTTCCCAGAAACTGTCAAGAGAGTCCTCGTTTTTCAGACCGACTATGAGAGTTTTAAGCTTGTCCATTGTCTGGACAGGGTTCCGAAAGAGGGAGACCCCGTCCTTGACATCATGGATATCGAATTCCGCACCGGTGGAAACAAGCCTGTCCCGCACAGTCTGGATGCTGTTTATTCCAACATCAACGTGGATGAATTTCCTTTTGAGATCATTTGCGGCTTTCGCAGTGACCCCGCTTCCCCCAAAAAAATCTGCAACGATCATGCCTTCATCGGAGGAGGCTTTGATAATGCGTTCGAGAAGATCCGGATTTTTTTCTGTAGTATAATCGTGTTCGAACGTGTAAGCCTGCAGGTCGTCCCAAAGGCTATCACATATCATTTCGTCAGAGGCATCTATTTTATATTCCGGCTTACCACTGCTTGGATTAGGGCGTAATTTTTCATCCTTGATCCATTGCTGGGCAATTTCATACGAGCGCATCCAATGTCGACCAGCAGGCGGTTTTTTCCCGAAAAGATCATAATCCATTCCAGTCCTTATTTCAGGAGCATCAAAGGCATGCCATCTTTCTTCCTTCGCTGCTGGTTTCGAAGGCGGAAGAATTAGCACATCTTCAGACTTTACATATAGATAAATCGAATCAGTTGCGACATTTAGGGATTTAACTTTCTCATTTTCCCTTATGCTTTTCTTCACACGCCTGACAATAATTTCATTCCTGAAATTATCCTCTCCGAAAACTTCATCCATGAGAATTTTGACATAGTGGCCGATATGCCAGTCGAGGTGGACGTAGATGCTTGCGTTCTCGCTCATTACAGATTTGATGGCTACAAGATTTTCGAACATCCAGTTGAGGTAGTCTTCCTTGTTCCAGATGTCACCGTACATTTTTTCCTCGAAGGAGCGGAGTCCCTCGATGTCAATCCCTCCGTTCTGGTCTTCATTTCCATTGGCGAGATATTCTTCCATTCCTTCCGCTATTTTTCTGGCAATTTCCGGATTACGGCGCAGATAGACTTTCTTCGCGTAATCCGCACCGCTGGCGAATGGAGGATCTATATAGACAAGATCAATTTCCACCCCTTTGTCTTTTAGATAAGCACAGGCTGAAAGGCATTCCCCCCGGATAATCATGTTTTCCGGTTTATTGCCTACGCTTTCAATCTTTTCAAGCTCATAGCGCGGCATTCCCCGCTTGATGCGTTCCTGGGCTTTTTCATCGTCCCTGTACCGCAAGGCGCGCCGTGATCTTGTGAAATTGTTGAGTATCGCCTGCCCTTCGACGGTGTTTGGATAGTATGGGACATATTTTACCGGCATAGGTTACTCCTTGAAAAATTTGATTATTGTTCTGCTCAATTTTGCGATGTTATCTCCCATCGTTTCCGAATCCGGGAGATAAAGATAGTCGAATTTATCATATCCGAACTTCTCGTTGTTCTTACTGATAAAATCAGATTCTATAAACTGCCTCCTGAGGATGAAACTTTTCTGTTCGGCATATCCTGAACCCTTTGTCTCAATTATCAGGATCTTATGGATTCCCTCGTTTTTTCTTTTTATCAACAGGAAATCTGGAGTATATCGTCCGATGAACTTCAAGGAATTCCTGTTTTTTGCATAACAGAGAATCTGGAAATCGGTCAAATGCCGGTCTCCATTGTAATAGAGTTCAAGCTTATCTGAAATGATTTCATCCAGTTTCAATGCCTCCTTGAGAAAGTTCAGTTCAAAAGCACTCTGCGCGAAATCGTAAGGGAGATAATGAAACGTCCTGTCCTTGTCGTGAACCGCCGGATTAAGAGACGGAACAGTCATCATGGATGAGAAAAGAGGATTAACTTTCTTTATCTCTTCGAATTTATCAAGAAGTTCCCTGAGAGCTTTTGCCGGATCAGCGCCGGACTTGTCCAGATCGAGTATTTGACATGATGCTTTCTCGTCGGGATAGAGCTTTTCGTGTTTCTGGACAGGCTTCAAGTTGCCGACGATGAGCATGCTTGCATTTTCCGGAACAAGTTCACTCTCCGTCTTCAACTCCCTCCTGCAATGGAATGCAAGCCGGACGGCAGTCCTTATCTCCTTCTGTTTGAACACATTGTTAAAAAAACGCGCACTTTCTTTCTCGTAGGTTATCTTATTGAAAATGTACAGAAGGATTTTTTTGTGTTGGAGCAGCACCTGCAATTCAATTCGATTGAAGCTTTCCTTTGCTATGTTAAATATCCATGTGTTGAAGTCCGCTGTTTCGTTGCCGGAGAAATAAACATGAGTGACAGTTTCCTTTATGTGCAACAAGTTCCTGTGCTGGATGGACAACGGATTCTGCATCACGGATTCATCGGATAAAATGGTCTTGAGTTTGTTTTCCGTATCTGGAGATTCTTCGATCACGAGGTCGTTGTATTGGACTTTGAGCTGGTAAAAATTGACTTTCGGCAGTTTCAGATATTCAAGCCTTGAAACCTGGAGAATAGTTTCAGAGAGTTTGCTCTTATCAAGCCGGTTTATTTCCTCAATGCTGGTCTTCTGTTCCTCTCTAAGCTGATTGTTCAGTTTTTCAGCATTGAATTCATTCAGCCATATTATGGCGGACTCCTCCATGCCTTTGTCAACCTGCCTGAGGCATCTGCACGAGGTCTGCAATACCATATTTGTCTTGCAGTCGCCCTGCTGGGAAAGGATGACACCGGTGAGACTGCGGCAATCCCACCCTTCTTTTCCTACTTGGACAAGGAGGATTATCTTTTTTGATCTTCCGGCTTTGGCGGCGGGAATATCAAGGGAGATGAATTCAAGCTCATTTTCCTTCGGCAGTTTATATTTTTTGTTGCCACGGTGGAATTTCAGTATATCATCCGGATTTATTTTCATTTCCCCAGTTAGGAATGGAAAAACCTGTGTTTCAAGACGTTCAATTGAACCGCAATAAACCGCAAGCTTGGCACAGCAACCGTTCTGATAATATTTTGAACCATATTTTGAGTAGAAATTCTCAACACCCTTTCTTATTGTTTCAATAGGCTCGAAGCCGTAAGCCACCTCAACTTTAGGCTTTTTAAGAAATTTCTCTATTGCCGTGGACAGGGGATAATAGCAGACAGTATTCGTAATTTGCGACAGTTTGAGGTTCACCGAAGCCGAAACTTCAATTTTCTCCGCCGGTGAAAGATAAGGGGTGCCGGAATAGCCGCATACGCCGGTAATTGTTCCGCCCTTGCTCCATCTGTTCACAACTTGTCTTAGTTTGATGTCATCTTTTGCCGCATGATGCACTTCATCTATATGGATGGCAAGATTGGGGATTTTGCCTATTAGATTCCTCAGTTCGTTGGCAAGACGATCCTTCTCATCCTCCGACCTTTCTATTAAATCTCCGCTTGCATCAACATCGAGCCTGTCGAGAATGACTTTTTCGGCATTTACTACCATTACCAGTCCCATAAGGCTGTCGAAAGGCTGGAACTGGGCGATTTTCTGCGCGTTTGGGTTTCTGGCCCTATTGCTTTTCTTGGCGCTTTTAGGTTGATCCATGACTTCAAACTTCAATATCTTTTTGATATTTGAAGCTGCTGGTTCCGGAATAATCCATGTCGGATCGAAATTTTGAATGGTCTTAAGGCTTGGCACTATGGAAGATTTCAGGCCTGAGGGCACTAAGATTATGAAGTTATGGGCGAAAACCTTGTTTGTTGGTTCATTCATGGCGAAATATAAATCAAGATAAATAAATGAAGCCATGAGAAACGTCTTACCCGCACCCATTGGAAGACTGAAGATGTAGTCAGGATAATCTACAGAATAAAATATTTTTCTGATTATGCGTTCAAAATCAACTTTGTCGGAATTTTCAAGAATGTATTTCTCCAGTTCGGGAAACAACGACATGCCGTTTCCATTTTTCGTCCTTGAAAATTCATATAGGGAACGTGCAGATTTATTGCTCTCGAAAATTTTACGGGTCTTTTGGTTTATATTCAGTTCCGCCAGATTCTCACTCGGAGAAAACAATTCACCAGAAAACAACTTTAAAAGGGGGCGGTTTTCACAGTTCAGTTTGAGAAACAAATATGTTGTAACCGCATCAATTTGAGCTTCTCTCAACTCCCCCTTGCGCTTTATATAATCAACCAGCGAAAGAACAGGACAATTTTGGGAATTAAGCCAATTGCTTTTAAGAATATTAATCTGCGAATATATCATGGCTTTCCCGTTCTCATTTTGCGAGAATTTTATTGATTGCTTTTGCGGCTGTTCTTCCCTGTCCCATGGCGAGTATTACCGTCGCGGCGCCAAGTACTATGTCGCCGCCGGCGTATATTTTATTTATGGAAGTTTTTTGGTTTTCGTCGGTGATTATGTTGCCCCATTTATTGACGGATAGTCCCTGAGTTGTCTGTTTTATCAGAGGATTTGAGTCGTTGCCGATGGCGACTATCGCGGTGTCCGCTTCCACTATGAATTCACTGTTTGTAATTTCGACCGGTCTTCTTCGCCCTGAGGAATCAGGTTCTCCGAGTTCGTAGCGCAGGCATTCAAGTTTGGAGAGTATTCCGTACTCATCGCCGATGAATTTTTTCACATTCGTCAGCATATGGAATTGGATGCCCTCTTCTTTCGCGTGGGCGGACTCCTCCGTTCTTGCGGGCATTTCTTTTTCCGTCCTTCTGTATAAGAGGAGAACTTCTTCCGCTCCGAGCCTGACGGCCGTCCTTGCCGCATCCATCGCCACATTGCCTCCGCCGAGGACAACGACTTTATGAGAATTGTATATAGGGGTGTCGGCTTTCGCGTCGTAGGCCTTCATAAGGTTGGCTCTTGTAAGATATTCATTTGCGGAAAAGACACCGACCAGGTTTTCTCCTTCTATTTCCATGAATTTTGGAAGTCCCGCGCCGGTCCCTATAAACACGGCGTCGAAACCGTCTTTCTCTATGAGGTCCATCAATTTTCTGGTTTTTCCTATTACAAAGTTTGTTACTATTTTTACTCCCATCGCGGTGAGCGCGTCTATCTCCTGCCGGACAATCTTTTTAGGCAGTCTGAATTCGGGGATTCCGTAGACCATGACTCCGCCCGGTTTGTGAAAAGCCTCGAAAATTGTTACGGAGTGTCCTTCTCTGCGGAGGTCTGCGGCTACTACAAGTCCTGCCGGACCGCTGCCTATAATCGCCGCTTTTTTCCCTGTTTCCGGTTTCACCGTCGGGGTCTTCATTGCTCCGGTTTCGCGTCCAATGTCCGCCGCGAAGCGTTCAAGCCTGCCGATGGAGACGGATTTTTCCGTATCTTTCAATACTTTTCCGACTGTGCATTTTTCCTGGCACTGGGTTTCCTGCGGACAGACTCTTCCGCAGACGGCCGGGAGGATGTTGTTTTCTTTGATAATGTTTATTGCGGAAGAGAAGTCGCCTTCAGCTATAGCTTTTACGAATCCCGGTATGTTGATTCTAACCGGACAACCGTCAACGCAGGGGGCATTTTTACATTCAATACAGCGCATTGCCTCGATTTGAGCCTGTTCGGCGGAATATCCGAGCGCGACTTCATTTATATTTTTCCTGCGTTTTACGGGGTACTGTACCGGCATTAATTGGGGTTCTATCGCAAGACGTTCCTTTGGCGTGAGTTTGCCTTTTGAGGAGAGTTCGGCGAGTTTTTTTTTGGCCGATTTTGCGATTTCCGCAGGGTCTTGATTTGTTGTTGTCTCGGACATGTCAGTTCCCCTTCAATTTATTGATTTGAGTGTCGAGTTTGCATTCTTCCTCGAATCTGCTTTTTTCGCGCCGTTTATATGTGTTTAATCTTTTCATCATATTGTCGAAATCCACCTGGTGTCCATCAAATTCAGGACCGTCAACACAGACGAACTTAGTTTTGTTTCCCACCGTAACCCTGCAACCTCCGCACATTCCGGTGCCGTCAACCATTATGGTGTTGAGGGAGACTACGGTTGGGACGTTGAACGGGCGCGTGGTTTCCGAACAGAATTTCATCATGATCGGCGGGCCTATTGCGACGACGAGATTAGGGGGGGGATTTTTTTCGCACAATTCTTTGAGCGGCTCTGTTACAAGGGACTTTCTTCCGTATGATCCGTCATCGGTGCAGATGATAAGTTCGTCGGAGATTTTTCTCATCTCATTTTCGAGGATTACAATATCTTTTGTCCTTGCTCCGATTATCGTGATGAGATGATTTCCCGCTTTTTTCATCCCCTGCGCAATCGGATAGAGCGGAGCGGCGCCTATTCCTCCGCCGACGCATACCACCGTTCCGACTTTTCCTATATGGGCGGGCTTGCCGAGAGGCCCGACGACATTATCTATAGTGTCGCCTATATTCAAATATGAGAGTTTTTTTGTTGTTGCGCCGACGACTTGAAATATGAGGGTTATGCATCCTTTTGATTCGTCGGCGTCCGCGATAGTCAGAGGAATTCTTTCGGCGTAATTATCGTCGAGAGAAAGGATTATGAACTGTCCGGGTTTTCTTTCCGACGCGATGAGCGGAGTCTCAACCTCAATTTTGAAAACATTTTCAGAGAGTTGCTGTTTTGAAAGTATTTTATTCATTTTTCACTGTGGCTGGTATTTTGTTAACCTACATTTTGCGTTTGAGCAGCGCCGCGCAGGCGCGATGTAGAACAAGCCTCCGACTTGTTTGCCTGCAAGCCGGAGGCTTGCGCTACTCCTGAAACCAATGCATGCAAGCCGGAGGCTTGCGCTACTTCTTAAAAGCTGAGTTTTGCAATTGGCTCGTCTATGTGATATTCCATTGAAGAACAAGTGATTTCGCATTTTATTTTTTGTATAAGTTCAGTAAAAGGACAGGGTTTACTGAACTTATACAAGCCTGCGTCCTCCGCAAATTGCATCATGAACTCATCCATCTCACCGCGTATTTTCTGATGCGCCCGGCCTTTTCCCTGCGTCTTGTCGGCTCGGACTGCGCCGTTTTTATCTTGAGACCAGTCCTCATTTGTTTACCTTTTTTATGAATTTCGCCGGATTTCCGCCCCATATTTCGCCGGGCGGAACTATTTTTGCGACAACGGAACCGGCGGCGACCACCGAATATTCCCCGATAGTAACGCCCTTCAGAATAATGCAGTCCGCGCCGATGAAAACGCCTTTTTCGATGCGCACCGGCCTATGAGGAATATTA
>JAGVIF010000546.1 GCA_020056205.1 Lentisphaeria bacterium
CGACATACCGCTTTGGGTATGCCTCCGGTTTTGCGGCTTGTCTGAATTTCATAATCTCATTCATCGGCATCGGTTTTGAGTTTTGCAATTGGCTCTAATGAAAATTGCATCGCAATTTTCGTAAATATTCACCGAACCCCGTCCTTTCGGTGAATATTTACCAGGAGACGAAAGTGGAGGAGAATTATTCTTGCCGTGTCGGCGATTTTTCTAAAATGCGAGATTCTTTCTTTTGGATACACCGCGTCTATTTCCACTTCGCTTATTTTGTATCCTTCGCGCAGGGAGAAGAGGAGTATTTCGGTTTCAAAATCGAATCTGGCGGAGGCCGTTTTAAATTTTTTGAATATATTTATCGGATAGGCTCTAAGACCGCTTTGCGTATCGCTGATTTTCACTCCGCTTTCAAGCCGCAGTAAAATATTGGAGAAAAGTTTTCCTATCCTGCTCGCAAGCGGAACATCGCATGATTTGAAATTTCTGCATCCTATGAAAAGAATTTCCCCGCGGGGACAAGAGGTGCATGTTTCAATAATTTTTTGAATATCGGACGCTTTATGCTGGCCGTCGGCATCGGCAGTTACGATGTAAGCGTCAGCGCCACAGGCGCTTGCTATTATGAATTCGGCGCCTGTGCTTATCGCCGCCCCCTTCCCTCTGTTCAGCGGACACCTTATACCGCGAATTGCCGGAACGGGACATTCGTATGAAGGCGAAGAACCGTCGTCAACAATCACGATCCTATCGAGAGAATGGGGAATCTCTTTTATCAATGACGATAAAATTTCATGACTCTGGTTGTAAAAAGGGATTAACACCCATATTTTATCCCTCGCAGCAGTTGTTATCATTTTTTTTTGATTTTTTTTGTTTTACGAACTTGAAAAGAGATTTTTAACGGTATCTACTACCTCTCTAATTTTTAATTTCAAACCACACAAGTATGCTAGGGGAGGTTTTTATGAAAAGAAAAATTTTGTTGACGGCGGCGCTTATTGCGGTCTTCGCCGCGTTTCTCTCAACGGATTCAAACGCGCAGTCGAAATACATCACAAGCGTGAACATCAAGACTGACATGGTACAGGGCGCCAAAATTGAGGCGACAAACGTTCCGGTGTTTGGCACTCAGTTGGACTGGATACAGATAAATATTGATTTCACCACGGCCAGAACTGCAAGCCCCATGGGCAAAAATTATTATGAGTGGATTGATGATATAAGGGTTGAGATTGAACTCCTTCTCCCAACCGGACATCCGCAGAAACAATATGCGCTCCTGCTCGGCAAAGCCGACTACTGGTCTTTCGCTCTTGACGGGAAAGAACACCATATCGTGATGTTTGTTCCGCCTGTCTTTATAAAGAGGTATGCTCCGGCGCAAAAGATAAGCGGCGCCGATGTCAAAAAATTTGAAATCAAAGTAACCTTTAAAATGAACGACGCCGTTATCGGAACCGGCTTCACCGGCCCGAAGAATAAAACAGACCGCGAGATTGCAACAAGATTCGAGAAGATAAAGCTTATGCCTGATATAGACAGGGTCAAAAACAGTATTTTTGGCATAGACAAAACTCCCTGGAGGGATTTGAATTTCGACCATTATGAGTTGATAAAGACATATAAATCTGAGGAGTGATGGAGACTCAATAATGCCAAAAACCGACACATTGCTTGCGATTGACGTAGGAAGCGACAGCCTAAAAATGGCTGAGTTCAATTATCCTCCGACCGGGAAACTTGTCCTTGAAAAGTTCACATTCAAGGAATTTGGCGGAGACCTGAAGGAAGAGGACTTGCTTCCCGCGATTAAAAATGCGTTAAAAGCCGCGTTTGAGGAAAATCAATTCTCCTCAAAAACAGTCAATATTTCCATAACCGGTCAATCCTCTTTTATAAGATTCGCGAAATTGCCTCCGATAGGCGGGCAGGAAAACAGGGTCAGGCAGGTCGTCGAGTTCGAGGCAAAACAAAATGTGCCCTTCCCCATAAACGAAGTTGTCTGGGACTATCAACTTATCAGTGAACCGGGCGCGGACGCCGAAATAGAAGTCATGTTTGTAGTGGCGAAAAATGATTTTATAGAAGAGATAACATCGGCGATAGAGGAGTTCTCCAAGGGGATAAAAATTGTTGACATCGCCCCGATCGCATGTTATAATGCCGCGAGAGCCAATGAGATTGGCGGACAGGACTGCGTGATGCTTTTGAACATAGGATCGAGATGTTCGAGCTTGGTTTTCATTGACAGCGGCAAATTTTTCGTAAGAACGATTCCGATTGCCGGACAAACCATAACCCAGCAGATTAGCAAGGAATTCGGCATTCCTTACAACGACGCCGAGGAACTCAAGAGGAAACACGGTTTTGTGGCTCTCGGAGGGGCGTATGAAGAACCTGACTCGGAGGTTGCCGCCACGATTTCAAAAATAATAAGGAATGTGATGACGAAACTGCATGGGGAAGTGAACCGTTCTATAAATGTCTATCGTTCGCAGCAAAAAGGCAACAAACCGGCAAAATTATATCTTGCCGGAGGCAGTTCGGTAATGGCTTTCACTCCAAGATTTTTCCAGGAAAAATTAAAAATCCCGTGCGAATATTTCAACGCCTTTCAGGTGGTGTCCCTTTCGGACAGTATAGCGAGGGAAAAGCTCGCCGAGGTCGCTCACATGTTCTCGGAGGTCATTGGGCTTGGGCTTAGAAATCTCACGGTATGCCCCATTGAAATATCTCTTCTCCCTCAAAAAATCAAAAGAATGCATGAGATACAGGCGAAAGCTCCATTCTTCTATGGCAGCGCCGCGTCCCTTGTCCTGTGTTCCGCCCTGATATTTTCGTCTTTAAAGATGCAGTCCGCGCGCGACGAAAAGCTCATAGTACTCGGGGAGGATGAGGTTGCAAAGACAAGGATATTGCAAACGGAGATTAAGACAGTACATAACAAGCTCGGCGCCGTAAAATTGTCATACGCCACGGCCGCAAAGAAACTTGCGAATAGATCTGCCTGGCCAAATTTGCTTAATGCCCTGCAGGGAAGCCTGCCGGACAATATGTGGCTGATAAAAATTTCTCACGGAAGTGATCCGGCTTTAAGTTCTACTCCATCAACGACGGAGCCGTCGCGTGAGGAGGCTCCGCGTTTTGCTTTCTTCAAAAAAGCGGCGACCGGAAAGACGACAACCGAAGACCAACTTAAAAAACTTGAATGGCTTGAGATTGAGGGATATTTCATGGGAAAAACGGAATTGGAAATAGTGGCGTTTAAACAGAATCTGGTAAAATCAGGAATATTTTCAGATAAAATAGAGGATTTGCACACTGCTGCGTTTGAACCCGCCAAGGGAGACGAATCCGTATCAAGTTTCAAATTGACTATAAAGCTCAAAAATCCAATGGATATTTAACCCGGATGAAAGATTTTATAAAGAAAAATGTGGTTCTGATGACTATACTGTCTCTTTCTCTGATGTTTTTCCTTTTCCTTGCCGCCGTAGGATTCGTGGAGTGGTCCAAGGTGAATAAGAGCCAGACTGCGTTGCTTGCTTTGAGAACCGACATACAAAAGCTCAACGATGAAAAACCCTATCCGGTGAAAGATAATCTGCAGAACATAAAAGGCGATTGGGGTATCTTGAACGACAAGCTTTGGGAAATAAATCAACTTTTCGGCAAACCTTACCGAAAGGCTTTACAGGAATTTGCCAAGTCTCTCGGGACGGATCAGGCAAAGCTTTCCCTTGCTTGGAGCGAATTTTACAGGAAAAATATCCAAAAAAACGACCTTCCGGAACAAATACTGATGAGGTTCTTAAAAAACTATTCTCCCGAGCAGATTGCCGGGGCAAAAAAAATCTTTAAAGAGAATGCGGAAAAAAGAAGCGTAGAACAAATTAGCGATTCAAACATAAATGAACTGTTGATGGACGCGCTCGGCATCCCGAGGAAAATGAGCCCTGACGCATGTAAAGTTTATATTCAGAACATGGAAAGCGCGCTCTTTAAGTTTGCCTCATCCGCTGAATTCGGGAACCCGCTGATCATAGGCGAAAAGAGCGGGGTTTTTAACGTCTATGACAAAACCAGCCTCCCCCCCGCTGATCACATTTCCAACATCATAAGGCACTACAAACTTATAGAAGACTTTACCTACAGGATGAAAGGAGCCGGGATTGAATCCGTAAAATCGCTTCAAAAACTCAACGGGATTGAAGGAGCGAACGACGGACAATTCATAACTTTCTCCTATAAAATTGAATTTGCGGCGCCTTCTCAGGCGTTGAGAAAACTTATTGAGGACATGCAGGGCGCGTATAAGGACAACAGAATATACGTTATCAGGGACATCGTTTTTTCAAAGATAAACGATGACATGAAAAGTCGAATCTCTTCCGCCGCTTCGGCGGCCACGGAAAAACCAGATTCGAGAACAAAGCCGAATCAGCCCTTGCCGCCACCATTGCTGGCGCCGGATATTCCGTTTGTGCTTGGACTTAGCGACGGTATAACCGCCGAATTGAAATTTGACTATATAATTTATATCGGGGATGAATTAAAAGTTGGGAGATAAAATCTGTGTCGTTTCTAAAAAAACATTATGAAAAATTAATACTTGTGGTTTTCCTGCTGATTTTTATAATCGCCACGGTTCAGCTCATCTTGGTGGTGATAAAATCCCAGGGGGTTAATGTTGACGATCTTCATTTTATAAAAAAACCTCCGGATTATCCCAAGGCGGATATTGCCAACTACGCCCCTCTCAAACTTTTCGAGAAAGACTCAATTTGGAATCAGGCTTGCCCAAGAAAGACTGAGGGCGCTCCCTTCACAGACCTCATGAACTCCTATCCTTGCGCCCCCTGCCCATCCTGCAAAAAAATAATTCCTCTGTCTGATTTCACCAACAAGAAATGTTCAAGCTGCGGGGCGGCGCTGAAGGTGATAGACCCCAACAAAATTGATGAAAGCAAAGATTCGGACGGTGATGGCGTCACCGACAAGCAGGAAATTGAGCTCGGCATGAATCCGAATGACCCTTCGGATGTGTATTCAGACCCCGATCTGGACGGGTTCTCCAATATTTCAGAGATTCACGACGGCACCAATATAAAAGACGCGAAGAGCCATCCTCCTTTTGCGTTAAGGCTCTTTGTTAAAAAAATAGAAAGAAAACTTCTCCTTCTTAAACTGGAAAAAATAACACGGACCGGTGATAACAAAAATGATTGGACTATTCAGATCAATGTGTATATTTCCAAGAAAAAACGTTATGACACCGCCTTCAAAAAAATAGGAGATACACTTGATTTAGACGGAATGAAGTATAAAATAACCGACATCATTTCCAAAAAAGAGGAAAAATTTGATCCGACGACCAAAAGCACTTCCACTGTTGACATCAGTGAAATCGTGATTCAGGCGGAAAAGGACGAGCCTATAACGGTAAAGCTGAAAGAAGATATTTATGAAAATAAAGAAACTATTATAGTTGTTGACTCTCACAGCGGAGAACAATTCAAGGTTATTGTCGGACAGGAGTTTTCAATTCCTGACGTTGCTTTGAAGACGGACGAGAAATACTCTGTCACCAGAATAATTGACAGGAAAACCCTGACCGTTGAGATTCAGATGGCAGGAAGCGATAAAAAATTTGAAATAGGGGCGCAGCCAACGGAAACAGTAAAGAAGCAGGAAGCAACTCCCCAGCCGGGCGATTTGAATTCTCCTGCGTTTCCCGGCTCTTCCCCGCCAGGCGCTGAAATTAAATTTTAACACATGAGCCAGTTGGCTCAAATATCCCCGGAGGAAAAAAATGTCTATAAAAACTGAAAAGCTGGTGTTCATGGTTCTTTGCGTTTCAATTCTGTCTTTTTATCTAACTGCGCAAGATCAAAAGGAAGGAGATGAAAAAAACGCTAATCCTGCCTCTGCGGTCAAACCTGCCGATGAGGTTCTCCCACTGTCCACCGACGGTGCCACTTTTTTGACCGCCGTCAACGATGAAGACGCCGCCAGAGAAAAACAAATGGATGCTGCGATAGAAACGGTCATTCCTTTAAATGCCATGTCGGGAAAAATAGACACGATAATTTCTGATTATTACGATACTGTCGCAAAAATATCAAAGGACAACTCCATCGTCGAACAAGACAGGGACGAGCAAAAGGCGGGCGCTTTCAATAAAACCCTTAAAGCTCTTGAAGGGGCATCCGAAGAAATAGACGCCGTGACCGCCGCTTGCGGAGACAAACTGAAATCGCTGGATTCATACAGAATAGACCACCTTAAAATAAGGGTTCAGGAGAAGACATCCGTCCTCAAAAACAGAATAGCAAGATATATCAAACAATTCGCCGAGCAAACCTATGCCGACGGCAAGTTTGACAAAGCCATCGTCATCGCAGGCCTTTCTGAAAAAATATATTCCGACACATCAAAAAACCTTGATGATCTGCAAAAGATGCTTTTTGGCAAAGGTCCCTCCAACCGATCAGACAAGATTGAGGCAATAAATAATTACACCAAAAGAGAAATCGAATTGTGCGGAAAATTTGAGGATAAGTGCAACGCTGAAATAAAAGCCGTCGAATTTAGAGAAAAAACTTCCCTTGAATCCGTTGACCCCGGCAGGGCGTCAAGGCTGACAAATATTGACGAGAATCTCGATCGGGCCGCGCTCCTTATTAAGAATGAGGAATATATGAGGGCAAGAGACACCCTTGAAAGAGTTCTAATGAAAGACCCCTACAACATGAAAGCCGCAAGAATGCTCAAAGGGC
>JAGVIF010000438.1 GCA_020056205.1 Lentisphaeria bacterium
AAAGAGTTTTCTTTTCAGTGGAAAGTGTTTTCCCGTAATCAAGCCCCTTTTCCGGCAGGAACTCAGCCTTCAACGAATTGCTTTCCTCACTGACGAGAATTTCAATTCCGTCGGCGGCTGAAATACACGAAAGCAACAGAGCCATAAAAATAGCGGGCAATTTCATTTATTGGGCGAGTTCCGGAAAGATTTTCACAAAATCATATTTGAGGTTTTTAACATAAAGCGCCGGAATCCTTACAAATTCCAGATTTCCGGCCTTCGCCTGCGGTGGCTGAGGTTCATCAGGGCTCAAACCAACAGAAAACGAACGGATTATCTTGCAGTTGTCCCGCGAAATACACCTGATATTATAAAAAACAATGTCTCCGGATTTGAGTCCGGAAGTCTCAATATCCCAAGATGGGGTTCCTGGAATCATTACCGTTTTCGCATGTTTGATGACAGTTCCCGTCTTTGTTTCGAGTCCGTCCTCATCAAGTTCCACGTCCTTAGTTTTTCCGATCGCTTGGATGAAAGTCTGGGCGGCGGCGGAATACGGAGAATCCTTTCTCCTTCTCAGTTCCCAGCACAATTCCTTGGCGGTCCTCTTATCTCCCGCATTATACGAAAACATGGCGAGAGAGAGCATGGCCTCGTCCGCAAGATATCCATTCCTGTCCTTTGCGAGTTCCTCATATATTTTCACGGCTCTATCCTTTCGCGCCGGATCCGAGGAAAGAACGGAAGCATAAAGATATTTTGCCTTTCTTGAAAGTTCACTCTTATTTTCCCCGAGAGAGGCAATGATGCCTTCAAGAATTTTTCCGGCTTCCTTTTTCTTGTTCGATTTCAGAAGAATATAGGTTTTGCATAAGTTTGCGGCGCAAACGTCATACTTTTCATTGTTGCCCATAGTTTTCAGGGTTTCATTTAATATCTGTTCCGCCGCATCATATTCCTCCGTCAAAATAAAAAAACAGGAGAGTGCTATCTTCAATCTGTACTTGCGTGAAATTTTATTTCCGCACTCACCTGGAAGCAGATAAAATCCTTCGACAAGCCCTTCGAGAAGGAGAGGAAGCGCTCCGGAATTCGAGACTATTTTTGATTTTCCGTTGCTCGTAACAGCTTCCTTGAAGGCAACTGCCGCCTCGTTTTTCTTGCCTGTCTCGGACAACAGGAATCCCTTCAACAGCCCCGCCTTCGTCTCGTAGTAGGGCAGATACCAGGGAGATGTCTTCGGATTAGTTATGCTTTCGGGGAATAATTTTGTGCGTATCAGATTCCCGCAGTCGTCGTTCTGAAGGAATTCATCGGGAGTCCCGCTGACAATATCACGTATCAGCCTCTCGTTTATGTCTTCAAGCATGGCCTCTTCCGCCTTGAAGTTTCTGCTCCATTCAACACATTTTTCACTCAGCGCAAGAGCCTCGATCATTGTCGGCTTGTTCTGTTTCTTCACGCACAGAAGAAACGCGAGATTGTATAAAGCCTCCCCGTAATAAAGACTGAACGGCTTCTCCTCACAAAACTCCTCATACATTTTTATTGCGGCGTCAAAGTCGCCCTTTTTCACGTAACAAGCGGCGGCGTAGACAGTTCCGGCATCCTTCAGTGTGCCTTTCCGTATCTGAGAATAAAAAACAATAGCCTCATCATATTTTCCATTGAACTGGGCTTTCCTGCCCCTGCGGTACAATGCGAAATCCTTTCCGTAAAGAAGAACGTCATTCATTCCAATAGCTTTCCCCTTCAGTTCCTCGGCGTCGGCAATCATTTTTTCCAAAAATTTCTTCTCGTCCTTCCCTATGTCAGACCTGATCGCGCTCATTCTCTCGCTGGATATTGCAATAAGCTGGTCGCAGTTGTCAATGCAGTCCTCGTATTTCGCAAGACCGAAATTCGCTCTTGACCTGAGCCAGAAGGCTTCCAGAAAAAGCAGTTCGTCTTCTTTTGCGTAGCACGTCGAGCAACCGAGCGCCCGGTCAAATTTCTCAAGCATTAAGTACGTCTCCCCAAGCTCAATCTGGTATCTCCCGGACTTGCTTCCTGTAAATAACTCCAGTATTTTCAGGGCTTCTAACGGTTTTTCCTGAAGACGGTATATCAGGCTGAGTAGCAGGGCGATTTCGCCTTTTTCAGAGACAGTAGTGTCTTTGTCTTTGTCCGTTTTCTCCAGAACCCTTATCGCGCTCTCATGCCGCTTTTTGTCAATATAGGAGGAGGCTTTATCAATAGCCTTTCTGAAATTCTCATCGGAGAAAGCGCAGACGCAAAACAATAATGCAAGCAAAACACAAATCATCTTCTCTATTTTCATAAGCGCCTCTTTTAGTAAATTTTCAACTTCACAGAGTATACATTCGTTTGAGCCAATTGCAAGAGTAGCGCAAGCCTCTGGCTTGCAGGCAGTTCCCGGAGTAGCGCAAGCCTCCGGCTTGCAGGCATCTACATCGAGTTTTGCAATTACCTCACATTGACAACCGTTTTGAAAAAAAATAGAAATTCGTTCGCCGGAATGCTTGAAAAAGTCGTTTCAGAGTCTACTTCGAGTTCTCGGTGACTATTTACTCCGCAACGGCGCGGTTTGTTAATTCTTTGTTAGTTTTTCAATAAAAATTCGTTTTTGAGGTGGCAAAAAATGACATCTGATATTAGTTTGTCCAAGTTTTAGTAACAAATTTTTTAAGGGGGTGTCTCATGTCGGAAAAAATCAAAAGAAAACTTCCGTATCTCG
>JAGVIF010000565.1 GCA_020056205.1 Lentisphaeria bacterium
ACCGACGATACTTCAGTATCGCCTTATTTCAGCCAAGTCAAATCCGCATCAAAAATAGCCATAATTTTACCACACGTATTTATGTTACGGAACACTAGTACCCTGTAACTCCATATATAATTTTGAAATAATTTACCCGCTTGAAGGCGGGTAAATTATTTCAAAATTATATAAAGAAGGAACCTAAAAAAATGGACTACGAACTGACAATAACCCTGCTGGCATGCGCCAACACGATAATCCTGCTATGGCTACTACTTGGAAAAAAGGATGATTCATCCGCCAAGCTAAAGGACGAAATTTCCGTCGCCGTCCGCTCTGTTGAGCGCCTTGAAAGAACACAAAAGGACGATTCGGCCAGGCAGCGCGAAGAATCCACCTCCAGTTTTAAATCGCTCAGAGAGGAAATAGGAAATCTTTTCAGAGCTTTTGAAGCGTCTATGACGAAAAATTCGGCGGAAATATCTTCCATTCAGAAAAACCAGTTCGAAACATTCTCATCGGGGCTTTCAAAGGCCAACAAGGATTTTGAGGAAAAGATTTCAAAGGACATCCAGGCTTTCACAGAACTCCAAAAGCAAAAAATCGAAGACCTCGAAAACAGGCTGGCTAAGATGAAATCCGACATTGACATCCTCCTTGAAAAAATCCGCGACTCGATGGAGAAAAACCTCAAAAATATAAATGAGGAAAACGCCAAGAAGCTCGACGAAATCCGCAAGACCGTTGATGAAAAACTGCATGACGCCCTCGAAAAGAGGTTAAGCGAATCTTTCAAACAGGTAAGCGAACGCCTGAAACAAGTGCACGAAGGGCTCGGCGAAATGAAAACTCTCGCCGTGGGCGTAGGCGACCTGAAAAAGGTTCTCTCCAATGTAAAAACCAGAGGAATTCTCGGCGAAATTCAACTCAGCGCAATCCTTGAAAACATCCTTTCTCCAACGCAATATGAGAAAAATGTGAGGCTGAAAAACGATTCTCAGGAATCCGTGGAGTTCGCGATAAAATTCCCGGAAAGAGATGAAACCGGGGCGCCTCTTTACATGCCGATTGACTCGAAATTCCCGTACGACAAATACCATAATCTCGTTGACGCATACAACAGCGGGGACGTGGATAAAATTGAAAGGGAAAGCAAAATCCTTGAAGATGAAATCAACCGCTGCGCCAAGACGATCAACGAAAAATATATCCACCCCCCGGAAACCACAGATTTCGCCATAATGTTCCTTCCGTTCGAGGGGCTTTACGCCGAAGTGATAAAAAACTCCGCCCTCGTGGAAAAAATTCAAAACAAATACCACGTGGCTATAACCGGGCCTTCCACACTCGCCGCCTTCCTTAACAGCGTCCGGATGGGGTTCAAAGCCCTCGCCATCCAGAAGAGAACCACCGAAGTCTGGACAATACTCAGCGCGGTGAAAACTGAATTCAAAAAATTCGGAGAAATCCTCATGAAAGCCCGTGAAAAAATCACAAAAGCCGGAGATGAGATTGACGAACTCGTCGGCAAAAGAACGCGCAAAATCCAGTCCAGGCTTAAATCCCTTGAGGAATTGCCGGAAGCAAGGGCGGCGGCATACATAGACGCAGACAGCGAGGATGACTCAAAGTGAAACCCGGGCATTCATCCTCCCCGCTTGGAAACCTTTCAAAAAAAATCCGCAGTATAAGGTTTTTTTTTGAATTTTTCGCTGTAATCGCGGCGTATTTTCTTTTACGAATCATGCCTCTGGGAACGGTCCGAGCCCTCGCCTCGCTCTGTGGCTGGGCATTCTTCCTGATTCCGCCAATGAAAAAATTGATAATAGCGAACATTAAGACAGCCTTCCCTGAAAAACCCGATTGCGAAATTCGCAAAATAGCGTCCGCCAATTCCAAAAATATTTTCCTTATGGCGCTTGAATTCCTGTGGTTCGCCGGACGCGCCGAAAAACTCGACGCGATGATGGACTTCGATCCGGAATATACGCTTACGACGCGGGAGGCAAAAGAATCCGGACGCGGGCTCATCTGGGTTACTCCTCATCTTGGCAACTGGGAACTCGCCGGATTCCAAATACCGCGCATGACGCAAATCCCGTTCGCCGTAGTCGTCCGCCGGCAAAACAATCCGTTCATTCATAAACTGATTAAGAAATCCCGCGAATCGTGCGGCATGATTATTATAGAGGAAAAAGGCGCGGTAAAAGGAATGCTTAACGCCCTCAAAAAGGGCTTTCTACTCGGCACGCTAATTGACCAGAATACAAAAGCGAGAGACGGCGGAATATTTGTCAATTTCTTCGGACTGCCTGTTGCCACAAGCAGGGCTCCGGCATTTTTCGCGAGAAAACTCAATGTGGAAGTTGCCGTAGGCGGATGCGTCAGAAAAGACGGCGGATACATGGTCTTCGCGGAAAAACTCCCGAAAAAGGCGGCGGAATATTCCTCCGATGAAGAGATGATTCAGGAATTAATGAACATCACCGAACGGATGATCCGCAAATATCCCGAACAATACCTTTGGCTCTACAAAAGATGGCAGCACATCCCCGAAAATATCCCCTGCGAACTTGAAAAAAAATATCCCTTCTACTCCGGCAAAGTAAGTCCAAGATTTTACAACAACAACGCCCCTAGTGCTCCGTAACATAAATAAGTGGGGCTAAAACGTGAAGGATTTTGGATGGTCAGGCAGTTCGGCGCCGCAGAGGCGATGCCGAGCCATCGTCGAGCGGCGGCATTGTCTATCCTGAATTGAATTTTACAGTTCCTGAAATAACTGTGATAAACAGGGAAACTCTGCCTGCTCTCAAGAGACAGTATGAAGGGATTGCGAGGGGGGCGCTTGAACGCGCGGTTGAACTTCATTCTTCCGCGAGGTGATATTTGCGCTTGCGGCGCTTGGAGTCAGAGATATGCATTTTTTGTGGAAGAAAATAGATGGTTGAGTCGGACGTTCATCTTGATCCGCAGGCGCTTATATTGGCTCCCGCGAATGTCATCGAAATTTCCAAAGAAATAGTTTCCGCCGGTTCGCAGGTGGAGGCGGCAAAGCTTGGCGCTCTGAAAAGTCTTGAAATAATAAAAAACGCGATTGAAAACGGGAGCGTTCTTTCAAATAAAAGGGAAAATGAGTGGATTAAAAAATTGGAGGATGAAATATCATCAATTCCGTCCGAAGAGAACAAATTTATAGAGGAAATGCTTCCGCAGCTTGAGGGGCGGTTTTTGGCCAGAGAATATGGGTTATGACCCGATTCCGTGACGGATTCGACTTTTAGAATTGCAATTTCCAAATTGATTTCGCATCTTTCGCAAGTTCCTTTTGTCTCTCGGAAAGATTGGCGTCATTCCATTCATCAAACCGGTCAATCAACGACGTTGTCAATTTGCAATTACTTTCCCTGTAAAAGGATTTCTTTTCATTGTATTTTAGTATATCCGCATCTTTATTCAACTTCTTTTCAAGAAGAGTAAGATTACCCAGGCGATATACGGAGCGATTGATAGATTCATTATCAAATTGTCCCCAATTTTCGTCCGCGCTTTCAGGAAGTATATGTTCTACCGTAAACAAATCGCTTTTAGCAGGTATATCATTTTTGTATTTGTATTTCTCTAATTTGCTGAAGATGTATTTTACTATTTTATGATTTCTTGTGGTGTTTTTAAAAATTGTATTTGAAAAAGAAGTTTCAAAATTCGTGTCTGAGACATATACACTCTTTAGATCGGAGGTATTGAATTTTTTTGTTTTGTTAATGTTTATAGCAATTGAATTGTATGCATCTTCCTGTTCATTTGGGTTTAATCCACCAATAATGTTATACCTGAAAGAAACAATTGAACACGATTTAACCAATCTGGTAAATCCGGTTTCATCAAGATTATAATAAGCCGCAATAAATAATGAAAGGGTTTGTTTAATCTGAAACAATTTTAGCTCTTCTAAAGCGTTCGAGATTTCAGGTTTGCCGTTCCACAAATCATCGTCAGGGTTTTGAAAAGCCATATATACATCTGCCACATCATTCAGTTCCCTGATGAGCGCGAATGCCTGTTTTTTATCTAAAATGTTTTTTCTGATTGTTTTAAACAAAGCAGTTTTTCTAGCCGTTTTATTTTTGCTGTTCCAATAATATCTAAGGTAATCTTCAAACTTTTGGTTGCCGAGTTTCCCAACAACTTTACTCCATAACACTTCCAGCTCTTCGATTTCTGATCTATGCGGCTTTGATTCGTCTACTACGGAGAATAAATGATTCTTTAGTAAATCCGCCGCTGATAATTGAACGCCTCTTGCATTCAATGTTTCAAAAACCTTGAACGCATTGAAATCATCTGAAACACTAATTCTCGTGAAGAATAATTTATCGGCAAGACTATCAATGAAGGCGGCTAATGCTTCTCCGGTCGTAAATTCTTTTTTTATTCTTTCATAATACCAGTTAAAACATTCTCTCATCTGCTTTTCGGATGAATTGATATTTCGGAGCGGAAGTTCTTTTAACAACACTATATGCTGACGGTAATAATCATCAGTGTTTCTATTCAGCTCTAGTTTATTGTTTGAAATTAATGTGACTGGGTCAAGGTAACCAATGTAACTATTCCTGAGCGCCTCCATTCTTTTCATATTATTATCGGTGTCAATATTATTATCAGCCAAATCTTTAAGGCATTTTAAAACAACTAGAATCATAACGCTAAGCGTTGTAAGCCGTTGTTGTCCGTCAACGATTTGAAAGTTCTTGTTATCCGAAGTTTGCAGAACAAGATAACCCATGTAATGGTCTGACTCCTCATTTTTACGTAACACATTTATATCGTGCCATAAATCATCCCAATGCTCAATTTCCCAAGTGTAGTCTCTTTGAAATTTTGGAATTTTGTACTGTAAACCGTTTCCCATCAGTTGACGGTAAGTTAAACTGGTTGTGTCCTGTATTCCTTTCATATTTTCAATTTTTTAATTCTTTTACTATTGAAGATGCAATAATTGTAGCATTTACTAAACCCATAACACACCTCCTTTTTATATTTAATTGTCTTCAAAATCGAGCGCTTAAACGTGGCATTTTTCTGCCTTTTAGTCCAACTCAAAAAAAGGAGAACTCAACGAAAACATCCCGGCGCCAATTTAGCATCCTGAAACAGATTTGCAAAAACAGTTTTCCGGTTTAAATTCGGCCGATTGAACCGCAAAACTTAGGTTAGTATGGCAGTCATTCTTGGCGGCCGTATTTCTTATTCCGAGCCTTGTGAGGGCGAAATCGTATTTGCAGGGGTCGGATGGATTTATTTTTTTAAATGCGCCGCTGATTTCAAGAGCCGCCTTGAAGTCGGCCTGCCTGCGCGAGGTGAATCCAAGATGGGCGGATATCTGCCACATATGAGTGTCCAACGGAATTATGAGTTGAGACGAAGGCATTCCTGTCCATCCTCCGGGGTCAATTTCATCTCTTCGCACAAACCATTTGATGAAGAGGTTCAGCCTTTTGCAGGCGCTTCCTGATGATGGCCTTGGGATGAGATAATTCGCCCTTTCCGAGCCGCCGTTTAGAAGACATGAAAACTTTTCAAGAGCGCCGGCATAATTGCGGTTGGACTCCTCAAAAAAAATAAGGAGAGCCCCCCCAAGACCCGAATATTTGCCGATTGCTATTTTCGCATTTTCCAATAGGGAAGCCATCTGCCCGCCGTCAGTGAACCGGTGTTTGAAATTTCTGAAAACTTTTCTGAGAACGGAAGGGGCGGCATTTTCGACAAAATCGCGCGGAGATTTGCCCATGAGCGGCATCGCAATGCCGACACTGCTGATTATCTGAGCAACCCTCCCATAAGCGAGGCTTGAAGCCACAAGACCACATATCTCCCTATCCTCTAATGATTTATATTTAAAGATAAATTCAAGAGGGTCGGGGCTGAGGAATTCTTTTTTATTGTATTTTGAATATATGCCCTCGAACACGGAACGCAGCGCTTCGGGAGCATATAAAAGGGAATTTTCCCCTGATTTACGATTCCGGGGAGAAAGATTCCTTCCCGACGCCGCATTCAGGACAGACCCAGTCGTCAGGAATATCGTTGAATGCTGTTCTAGGCTCAACACCGTTTTCGAGATCGCCTTTTTGCGGGTCATAGACGTATCCGCAGACATCACAGATATACTTTTGCATGTTTTTCTCCTTTTTGTCAATTTTGAAGTTTTCTTTTTAATGTTTCCGAAATTTTTTTCCCAAGCTCGCTGCATTGGAATAATGTTCCTGTGTCGGGAACATACCTGGCTTTGACGGCGTCGCCGACGATTTCAACCTTCATATCTTCGAGAATTTGGGAAAGATATTTTGTGGATTCTCCGCTCCAGCCGTATGACCCAAAAACAGCTCCTATTTTATTTTTCGGCTTGAGTCCTTTTAGATAAACCAGCGTGTCCGCGAGTGTCGGAAAAATGTTATTATTTAATGTGGGAGAACCGACGGCCATTGCGCCTGAACTAAGCAATTCGGCGGCAATATCGCTTCTGTGGCTCGCGTTAAGAGGCAGGATTTTGACATCGCTGCCGGAGTCCGAAACTCCATCGGCGACGGCTGACGCCATAGACGCGGTGCTTCCCCACATCGTGTCGAATATCACGACAGCTTTGTCCTCCGGTTTTTGTTCCGCCCATTTTTTATAAAGGGAAAGTATTTTATTTATTTTAGTCCTCCAAATCGGCCCGTGATCTACCGCTATCATTGAGATATCGAGATTCATTTTCGGAAGTTCCGCGAGAAGTTTCAGCACGAGGGCCGAAGACGGCATGAGAATGTTGGCATAATATTTTTCCGCCTCCCACTCCAAAACATAATCCGGAATTTCATCGTCAAACAAGTTTTTTGTGGCCAGATGCATTCCGAAAGCGTCCTGTGAAAATAGAATTTTGTTCTCCCGCAGATAGGTGAACATGCTGTCCGGCCAGTGCAGCATTTTTGTTTCTATAAAGGTGAGAGTTTTATTTCCAAGCCTCATGGTTTCGCCCGATTTGACGGCAGTTAAATCAAGTTTGCCGTGGAAGTGAGCGGAAAGCGCATCAGCCCCGTTTTTAGAGCAGAATATTTTTTCGGGGGAGACGGCGCCGGCTGTTTTGACAAGAACGCCGGAGTGGTCCATTTCCGAGTGATTGGAAACAATGTAGTCTATTGCGGAAGGCGGCAGGACTGAAGATATTCTCGAAATCATTTCGTCAAAGAAATGTCCCTTGACCGTGTCAATCAATATGTTTTTTTCGCCTTTAATCAGATAGGCGTTGTAAGTCGTCCCTCTTTCCGTGTTGTAGCCGTGCATATCTCTTATGCCCCAGTCAACCGCTCCGACCCAGTAGACATCTTCCGATATTTTCAGCGCCTTCGCTGTTTCTCTCATTGTTTTTCCATCCTGTGAAAATTTTTACCATTTGAGTTACAGGGCGCTGGTTTTTCTAACGGCCGCCATTTCCCTTGAGATCACCGCTATATGCCCTACTTCCTCATTTATCAAAATGTCAATTTTATTTTTGTCGTCATTGTCGGGCACAATTTTTTTCATGACGGAGAAAAAGACTACTGAATTTTTCTCGAAATCAACGGCTGTCTGGAAGATGTCATTGAGCGAAGAATTATTGTTCAGGCTCGTCGTCGAAGGGCCGCTGCCAAAGACCTTTCCCTCAACCATCGCCCTGAGATACGATAGAGCCTGTCCGTCAAGATCAGGGACTGTCGTCTCATGCTTTGCTACGTAGGCATCCTTAATCCCGATGAAAACCATTTGGTGATCCTTTTCTATCCCGGCGAGACTGTTAAGGAAATTCTTTGTCTCCGGAGACGGCGCTATGGATGCGGCCCTTTTATAAAAATTTTCCCCGTCGCGCTCTATCTGAATAGCCATTTCAAAAATTTCTTCGGCATTTATGATCATTTTTCCTCTTTTTTTATTATGCTCCCTGTGTTGCCGCCGGCATTCCTCCCGGTATGAGCGACATAGAGAATGTTCTGGCGGAAAGTTCCCTGTCAAGCATAAAAACTCCCTGTTTTGAATCCCCGACCATCTTGAGCTGGTTGACGATTTCCGAAGCATTGGCTTCTTCTTCAACCTGCTCGCTCACATACCATTGCAGAAAATTGGAACTTGCGAAATCGCTCTCTTCGACCGCGAGTTTCACGAGCGCATTTATCCTTGATGTGACTATCATTTCGTGTTTGAGAGCTTCAGAAAACGCTGAAAGCGGCGAATCCCAGCTTGTTTCCGGAGCGTCTATTTTTTTCATCACGGGTTTTCCTCCCCTGCTGAGAATGTGATAATGGTATCCCATCACATGAACAAGTTCTTCCTGAGCCTGCACCTGCATCCAGTTTCCAAAACCATTAAAGGCTTTGGCTTTGAAATCCGCAGACATTGAGAGATAGAGGTATGACGAATACAGTTCAAAGTTCAACTGGTCATTCAATTGAGCCTCCATTTTTTTGCTTAACATTTTTACGCCCTCCAGAGCCCGTGGATATTGCAATATTCACGGATTATAAGTTTTTCGGATTTTGGGATATAAAATTCGGCGGACGGAGCATCTCCGGGCTTGAGATATTTTCTGGTCACATAGTCTCCATTTATGACTTCAATCCATTGGATGTAATGTTCGGCGGTCATAGGATGCGCCACGGAGCCGACCTCTATTCTTATCCCTGATTGTCCGGGTTTCACCACAGGAATATGTTTTTCCTTTGAAGCGTCAACCGTGTTTTCCTTTTGAAGGACAAGCGGTTCTCCGCAACAGATGATTTCAGAACAGCCGCCTGCGTCCTCGATGACTTCAACCGTCATCCCTTTCTTGCACTTATAAACCTCATTTCTTTTAGACATGCCGCACCTCTTTTTTTAATTTACCAATTTTCCATTTTTATTTCGAAATATGATCGGGGATGACTGCAGGTCGGGCATTTCGCCGGGGCTTTTTCGGACGCATGCGTGTATCCGCACTTCCTGCACTGCCATACAACGGTTGATTTTTTTTCAAAGACTGTTCCATCATCAATATTTTTCAATAGCTCATTATACCGCTCTTCGTGCGCCTTCTCCGCAACGGCAATGTGCCTGAATTGATTGGCAACATCAATAAATCCCTCATCTTCCGCGATTTTCGCAAAATTAGGATAGAGCGTTCCCCATTCGCATTTTTCGCCTTCGGCGGCGGCTTTCAGATTTTCGGCGGTTGTTCCGACTTTTCCGGCCGGGTAAGCGGCCGTAATTTCAAGGTCTCCGCCCTCAAGAAATTTAAAGAAATTTTTGGCATGGATACGTTCCTGATCGGCGGTGATGTCAAATACCGCGGCTATCTGTTCGTAACCATCATCCCTTGCCTTACCGGCAAAGTAAGAATACCTGTTTCTTGCCTGCGATTCTCCGGCGAAAGCCTTTAGAAGACTTTTTTCCGTCCTAGTTCCTTTGATGCTTTTCATACTTTTTTTCTCCTTTTTTTTAAACATTCTTTACAAAATCCATTAAATTCAATTTTCACGGAACACAAAGATTTATCCAACAAAAGAATCCTGTCAAGCATTGCTACAAGGGTTTTTCCTTTTTTGAGGGGAATATAATCCACAAGAGTTCCGCAGGCAAGGCAATGGAAATGAAAATGATCGTCAGTGCGGGCGTCAAATCTCTTAGATTGACCATAGCCGTCGAGCGTTTTCACCAAGCCGTCCCTCGACAAAACTTCAAGATTTCTATACAGCGAGGCGAAGCTCAGCGAAGAATTTTCATCCCTTAACAGCGCATATAAATCATTCGCGGTCGGATGGGTTTTAAGCGAAGAAAGATTCTCAATAATTATTTTTCTTTGCCGTGTGAGTCTCATAATATTTTAATAATGATTATCATTACTATTCCACAAAAATATCTGTTTGTCAAACTCAAAAAATAAAAAAAGCGATTATTTTTTTTTGACGGGCTTCATACCGGCGATTTCGAGGAAATTGGACAACAGCTTTCTGCCGTGCTGCGTAAGTATGGACTCCGGATGGAACTGCACCCCGTGAACAGGCAGAGTTTTGTGTCTGACGCCCATTATCAGTCCGTCCCGCGTTTTGGCGGATATCTCAAGACAATCCGGCATTGACGAAGACTCTATCAGCAATGAATGATACCGGGTGGCGGAGAATTTTTTCGGAATTCCCCCGAACACACCCTTGCCGTCGTTGATTATTTCCGACACTTTTCCGTGCATCAAATACGGGGCGTGAACAATCCTTGCGCCAAAGACTTCCCCGATGCATTGGTGTCCGAGACAAACACCAAGCAGAGGGATTTTCTCCCTGGCGCATATTTCTACCGCGCGGCAGGAGTTTCCCGCCTCTTTCGGAGAACACGGACCCGGCGAAATCACCACGGCCTCCGGCTTCTTTGAAAACAATTTATCCAAAGAGACATTGTTTCTGAACACCGTCGGCGGCCACCCGAGTTCGGAAAAATACTGCACTAAGTTGTACGTGAATGAATCAAAGTTGTCTATCATCAGAAACATTCTAAAACCCCCGCCAGTGTCGCGTCAATCGTAAAGTGTCAGGTAAAGACACCTGTCCGCCGATGGAAACGGCGGGTTGCGTTCTTCCGGCGTCGAAAAGCGCTGTAGAAAAGATGGTCGCTACCGCAGTAGCGCCCATCTCCTCCAGCCCTCCCCGGCATCCGTAATAATCGCAATCTTTACCGACACTTTATCGTTGACGCGACATTAGATTCCAAATTCAAATATTATTTCACAAAAGCTCGTATTCAAATAAAAGTAAAATAAATATTGATTAATTCTTGCATTTTGTTTTTATGTGTATATCGTCTCGGGATGTGTCTTATTAAATTCGTTCGTCGTTGTTTTTTTAATCAATTCAAAAATATGGAGAACGGAAATGCCTGAAGAAAAAGATAAAAAGATCGTGCTTCAATCTGCGTCCGATTCATCAATAAAACCTTCTGATTTTACAAGGATGGCGCCCGCCGCGGCCGCAGAGACGGAATCGAGAAAACTCAAGACCATTAAACTCAAGCCCCTCAGGGCCACGGTGGAAAAGAATGCCAACGAAGAAGAGACAATTTCTATGAACAGAGAGGATATAACTGTTCCGCCGTTCGAGGAAAAGAAAGAGACCGGCGAGGAAGACGCAACGGTTAAGATTCAGAAACAAGAAAAAAGTTTCCCTCAAGCGGAACAGATGCCAACAGAAGATGATTCCACGATCAAAATCAGCAGGGCGGAAACCGCTCCGCCCCAAGAAGAGGACTCCACGACACAAATCCATAAAACAGGAACTACTCCGCCGCCAATCCCGGGCGTAAAACAAACAATCAAACTAAGGCCATCTTCGTCAAGCATGGCGGCGGCATCCGCTCCCGAGGCGTCTGAACCGGCGCCGACAACATTAAAGGGGACATTGAAACTTACGCCGCCGACATCACCTCCGGCCGACAACGCCCAAATAGAAGAAGATTCCACGGCGCAAATCTATAAAGTAGGAGCTCCTCCGTCATCTGCCGGAGGGCAATCTGACGCCCCAAAGCGGACGATAAAGCTCATGGCGAAAAAACCTTCAGACCCGACAGTCAAAGTGGATCTTCCTGTGTCAGAATCCGCCCCGTCATCTCCGACGATGAAAGTTCAGCAAGACGCAGAAGGGCTAACCTCAGTAGCCACCAACGCACCGAAGAAGACATTAAAGCTCAAGACGCACTCTGCTCCTCCTCCGCCGGTTCCGGCTGAAAGCGCAGGAATGGCTACGGAACACGGAATTCCGCCGGCGATGGATGATGCGCCGGTGTCATCGCAACAGTATCCATCAAACGTTCAGGAAACAGGGAAAGAAGATGAAACTTCGGCCATCACAACCATTGCGGCGTCTATTGCCCTTATGGTTCTTGGCTACTTGACATACGTTCTTGCGTCTCAATACACAAATCTCTTCATGTGAAAGGCTATACTGCATAATACCGCATAAGGCTGAAAGGTATAAGCCTAAGTTTTGCGGTTCAATCGGCCGAATTTATACTCTATAAGGCTTAAAATTGCGCATAAATTGCGAAGATTTTGAGAATTGATTCGTATTCTGAGAGCCCGACGATACCGAGGTATCGAAGG
>JAGVIF010000041.1 GCA_020056205.1 Lentisphaeria bacterium
AGGAGATCTTCCCGCCGAATTTATCAGGCGCGAAATTCGCAAACTGACCATCGCCAACAAAATCATTCCGCTCCTATGCGGCTCAGCGAAGAAAAATATCGGAATTCAGCCGTTGCTTGACGCTGTTATTCATTATCTGCCAAGCCCGTCCGACACAAAACAATTCACCGGAATAAATCCAAAAAATGGCGGATTGTCGGACTTCAACGCGGATGACCCGGAATTTCGCGGCCTCGTATTCAAAATAATAGCCTCCCCGAGCGGAGACCTTCTTTATATGAGGACATACAGCGGAAGACTGAAATCCGGCGACACGCTGTTAAATCCGAGAACAAATGAAAAAGTCAGAACAAAAAGGCTGTTGAGGCTCTACGCCAAGAATGTCGAACCAATTGAGGAAGTCGGGCCGGGAGACATAATAGGCATTATAGGACCTGCAAATGTTTTCACCGGCGACACGCTCTGTTCCCAGCATAAACCGCTCCTGCTCGAGAAAATAGGCTTCCCCGAACCGGTCATCTCCGTAGCGGTAGAACCAAAGTCGAGCAAAGATAAGGACAAGCTTGAATTTGTCCTTTCCACAATATGCCGGGAAGATCCAACTCTCTTCTGCAAGAAAAATGACAACACCGGCCAAATGATATTATCGGGAATGGGAGAGCTTCATCTTGAAATAAGCGCCGGGAAGATAAGAAACGAGTTCAATATCGAGATCCGATGCGGAGAGCCCCAAGTGGCTTATAGGGAAACACTTGTGGAAAAATCTGATATTCACGGGATTTTTGACAAAGTCATCGGAGAGAAGAGGTATTACGCCGAGGTTGACATATCTTTCGAGCCGCTTATGAGACTTGAGGCGGGGCTTGAAACCGCCGTTAAAATAAAAAACATACAAAATATTTCCGCGTCGTGGATAAAGTCGGCCGAAGAGGCGCTGTGCAATGCCCTTAAAACAGGGGGGAATCTCGGCTATCCTTTGATTTACGTAAGAGCCTCTCTTATCGGGATAAATGGAAACGAGTGCACCACGGAAAGCGCTGTCGCCGGAGCAGTCCTTGACGCCGTGGCAAAAGCGGTGAAAACCGGAACGAAAATCCTTGAGCCGATAGTCCGCATAGAAATCATGTCTCCGGAACAATTCATCGGAGATATAAACGGCTTCCTTCAGTCAAAAAGGGCCGTCATACTGGGAATGGAATCTCTTGCGGAAATCAAAAGACTGCTCTGCGAGGTGCCGCTTTCCGAAATGTTCGGCTTCAGCAAATCCCTGCCAAAATTGAGCGGAGGGCGGGCGGCATTCAGCATGGAACCTTGCGGATACCAAGAAATCACCGCGGAACAACTCGCGAAGAAAAATAATTCCCTGTAAGTAAATATTCACTGAACTCCCGTCTGCCTGTGCGGGAACGCGAAAGATCGAAAGTGTCAGAGTGTCAAAGTGTCAGAGTGTCAGAGTGTCAGAGTGTCAATGATTGGGTGATTGAATGATTGCGCGATTTAAAAATCACCAAATCACCAAATCACCAAATCCTAAGAGCGCGGAAGTTCGGAAATGCGAGAGTGAAAAAGTAGAAAAGTTTTCTAAATTCTAAATTTTCGTGTGTCCCTTGCGTCCCTTGTGTCTCTTATGTCCCTTATGTCTCTGCGGTGAAGAATTTGGAAATCGGCAATTGGAAGTTGAAAATTCTCCTTTGAAACTGCCGATTTTTGTTGCTATTTTTTTAAAGTTTCGACAACTTCAAATTTCTTAAAGATCCACGATTTGTCTTTTTTCAGCAGTTCGGCTTTAATCTCGCGAATTTCCTCGACAGTTTTACCGTTTGTCATATTTCCCCTGAAATGGACGGTTGCGGGAGCAAAAGCTTTTTCACTTTCCTTTATGTCAACTGAAATATCGTAAAACTTGAGGCTTATGTTTTTGAACATCATTCTTCCTCGTGAGACATTCGCCGCTATTTCTTGGGGAGAGTAAATCCCGGTAAGAAACTCATGAGGAACTTCAAGCTCGCATTCATCGGAAAAAAGTTCTATAAGCGAATTTGCTTTTAGCGCCATTTGGACGGTTGATTCACCGGGCTCCTTGGAAACATATGAGGACAATCTGCTGAACTGATTTATGATTTTTTGTTTTTCATCAAGAAAACACCGTTGCATGATGAACAACGCAAAAACAACGGCAAAAATTATGCCCGCAATTTTTTTTACCATAAAGGCCTCCCCATGATTTTTGATTTTTGCGCCTGCCCGAACTGGTGCGTTTCGGTTGGCGTGGAGCGATTATCCCCCACTACATAAACACACCCGTTTTCGACCGTTCTTGCAGATAACTCCCACTCACACGGGAGTTTCACATATTTTTCTTCAAGTTGAACTCCGTTCACAAAAAGTTTTCCCCTTCTGAACTCAATCGTCTCTCCCTCAAAAGCGACAATTCTTTTCAGATACATTACGCGTTTCCCGGCAAGTCTTATGTTTATTACATCGCCCCTCTTGAATTCCCCGAGCATGAATGTCCTGCAGAAATTTATTGACCCGTCGTGATAGGACGGCTCCATGCTTGAGCCGCTGATTTTCATTGGAATAAGAAAGAATTTGAATACGATTACGGAGAGGACAAGAACAATCGCAATGCGGAACAGGTATCTTCGGTTCAGTTTTGGGAAGAAAAAAAGTTTTAATCTTTTGCGCAATATGTCTTTCATTACATATCTCCGGCAGGTTCAGAGGTCAGTTTTTTTTCAAAGAATTGCAAACAACTTTTGCGAATTTCGCGCCGATTCCCGGAACCCTGTTGATAATTGTCTCGACATCGTATTTTTTGATGTTTTCGACCGATCCGAATTCTTTCAGGAGCAGAATTTTTCTCTTCTTCCCAATGCCCGGCATATCGTCGAGCATGGAATCTTCGATCCTTCGGTCGCGAAGTCCGCGATGATAGTTCAGGGCGAATCTGTGAGCCTCGTCTCTGACAGCCTGCAGAAGTTTCAATGCCGGAGAATGTTCATCAAGAATAATCGGCAGAGTTTTTGAGGGGATGAAAATTTCCTCTTTTTTCTTGGCTATGGCGGCAATAGGAATGAAATCGCTTTTAAGAATTTTCAATGCTTCGAGCGCGGCTGACAACTGCCCTTTGCCGCCGTCAACAAGAATCAGGCCGGGAAGATTTTTTTTCTCTTCAATCAGTCTTTTGTAACGCCTGAACACTGCTTCTTTAATCATGGAGAAGTCGTCTGGTCCGCCGCAGTCCCGCATTCTGAATCTGCGATAGTTTTGTTTGTCCGGTTTTCCGTCGAGAAATGACACCATGCCTGCGACGGCGAGAGAGCCGGAGATGTTTGAAATGTCAAATGCCTCGATCCTGACAGGGAGATTTTTGAGTGAAAGATCTTTTTTGAGGGCGGCGACTGAGTCCGCGCCCGCTCCGCTTTTTATGTAAGTTTTCTGAAATGTCCTGTCTCCTCTAAACAGGCTTTTGATATTCTCCGATATGTCCCTCAGCTTCGCGGCTTTTTCAAAATTTCGCAGGCCCGATTCCTTTATCATGTTTTCGGAGAGCTTATTTAAAATGTCGGCGCGGTTTCCGTGAAGAAGAGAGATAAGCGCATCTATTCTTTTTTTGTAATTTTCTTCGGATATTCCGCCTATGCACGGAGCCGAACATCTTGCGATTGTGCCGGCAAGGCAATGCCAGTAATCCTCAATTCCGGGGTCATCAGCCTTACAAACCCGCAGTCCAAGATGAGCCGATAAAAATTCAGCCGTCTCCCTGATGGCGCCGCCCCTCGGAAATGGCCCAAAATATGCCGCGCCGTCGTTTTTTTTTAGACGAACAAGTTTTATCATAGGGAACTTATCGAAGGCGTTTATTTTTATCAGAAAAAATCTTTTGTCATCTCTCATGAGAACATTATAATGGGGGG
>JAGVIF010000249.1 GCA_020056205.1 Lentisphaeria bacterium
ATTTTTCCTTTGTTTGTAGTAGGCGAATTTATACGCCGTTACTGATAACGCGCAATAAATTGCGCTACTACGAACGGATTTCGCATTTTATTTTTTGTATAGTGAAAGGACGGGTTTACTGAACTTATACTTTGCCAAAGCCTTATCATACATCTCTACTTTGAATTATTCCAGCATTGCGCCGCAGATTTTTAATTACAAGACTTGAGAAAGCGAAAACAATGAGTAAAATATGGACTCTAAGGCGGCAATAGCCGCAACACAAAAGAATAAAGAAAGGGTTCGCCGTTCAGCGTTCGGGGTTCAGCGTTCAGGATAAATGAAGACGCAAACAAAAAGAAGTTCTAAAGTGCGAAAGTTTTCCCAATCGCTGTCGGAATCAGAATCGAGGAAAGAAGTATCAAAGTGTCAGAGCGCCAAAGTTTGATTGGAAATCTTGACCCTTAAATCTTAAAACTTTGTGTCTTGGTGCCTTTGTGGTTAAGTTTCAGGAGAGAATAATACCAAAAACAAAAAAGGATTTCTAAATTATGAAAATACTTATTGTCGGAGGCGTAGCGGCCGGAATGTCGGCGGCAGCAAGAGCGCGCCGTCTAAGCGAAGATTCTCAGATAATTGTTTTTGAACGAAGCGGACATGTTTCGTTCGCAAACTGCGGACTGCCATATTATATCGGAGGTGAAATACGGGACAGGGACGCATTGCTCCTTCAGACGCCGATGTCCCTGAAAGAAACGCTCAATATTGATGTCAGAGTGAAACATGAAGTGTTAGCTATAGACAAAAACACCAAAAGAGCGCTTGTAAAAGACCTCGATAAAAACGTGGAATACGAGGAGAACTATGACAAACTCATTCTTGCGCCGGGAGCTAGTCCAATTATCCCGCAGATACCGGGAGTTAATCTGAAAAATGTCTTCCCCCTGAGAAATATAGAAGATATGGATGCGATAAGAACCGTCGTTGACGCGGGCTCCATATCCACAGCGCTCGTGGTCGGAGGCGGATACATCGGCGTTGAAATGGCCGAAAATCTCGTCGAGAGGGGCATCAAGGTGCATCTTGTTCAAAGGCACGACCAGATACTGTTCCCCTTCGACAAGGAGATGGTTCGCGATCTTCAAAATCATATCGCGTCGTTTGGGGTTGTTCTTCATCTTGGCTCCGCCGCAGCGGCATTCAGGGAGCATGACGGCAGACTTCGGGTGGAACTTCAGAATTCCGAGCTTATTGATGCGGACATGGCCGTGCTCTCGGTGGGGGTGAGGCCCGATTCCAGACTTGCCGTCGCCGCCGGACTCGAGGTGAACGGCAGAGGCGGGATAAAGGTCTCTCCGGACATGAGGACCAACGACCCTGACATTTACGCCGTCGGCGATGTGGTGGAGGTCTTGGACACGTCCACCGGCCGGCCCGCACAAATTCCTCTTGCCGGCCCGGCGAACAGGCAGGGAAGGATCGCGGCGGACAACATTTTCGGATTGAAGAGCTCCTACAAGGGAAGTCTGGGGACGATAATACTCAAGGTGTTCAGGATGAGCGCCGCCTGTGTCGGCGCGTCGGAGAAATCTCTCAAAAAAGCAGGGAGAAGCTATGAAAAGGTCTATCTGCATCCGTCGAATCACGCCGGATATTATCCGGGTGCGGCGCCGATGCATCTGAAGCTGATATTATCGGGGGACAGCGGAAAAATCCTCGGCGCGCAGGCCGTCGGCTTCGAGGGCGTTGACAAGAGGATTGACGTTATAGCAACTGCGATCCGAGGGGGACTGACAGTCTTTGATCTCGAGGAACTCGAACTGTGCTATGCGCCGCCCTTCGGCTCGGCGAAGGATGCCGTGAATATGGCCGGTTTCGTAGGAGCAAACCTTCTCCGGGGTCAGATCGAATGCTGGTACGCGGAGGACTTCCCGGAAAAGACGAAAAACGGCCTCCTAATTGATGTAAGGCCAAAGGACATCTTTGAACTGCGGCACATTCCCGGAGCGATCAACATCCCGCTTGCAACATTGCGTTCGAGACTTTCAGAAATTCCAAAGGACAAGGACATATATCTCTACTGCAAGGTAGGCTTCACAAGCTATATTGCATACAGGATAATGAAACAGAACGGATTCGGACAGAACGGATGCTCCGTCAAGACGCTTTCCGGAGGAATAACGACCTTCTGCTGTCTACACGTACCGAAAATATGCGCAACGGAGACGGAGAAACCTTTCACTCCGCGCGCGACGGATCAGAACAAGCCTGAAAAATTCATCCCGAAAGATGCGCCCGGAAACGGGACAGGAGAGCCTGTTGACCTGAGAGGGCTTCAATGCCCCGGCCCGATAATGAAAATCAGAGAGATAGTAGGAAAGGCATCCGACGGCGACAGGATCGCAGTGATCGCAAGCGATCCGGGCTTCGCCAGCGACATAGGCGCATGGTGCGCGAACAATTCCTGCGAGCTGCTCTCGTTGAGCGGCTCGCCTCCGGAAATCAAGGCACTGATAAGGAAGAACGCGAATGGCAGTTCGACGATTTCCCCTCAGGAACGCTCCTGCGCGAAAAATGGACACTCAATATCTGTAAATCCTTCAGCCCAAAATGAATTCCGCATAACAAAAGGCTCAACGCGTGTCGAATACGGACAGCAAAAGGAAAACAAAAAAGGCGTTACTATCGTCGTTTTTTCCGGCGACCTTGACAAAGTCTTAGCCGCGTTTGTCATTGCCAACGGCGCGATAGCGATGGGCGACAGCGCCACGATATTCTTCACTTTCTGGGGGATAAATGCACTGAGAAAGAACGCCCCGCAAGCGCCCGGAAAAACGCTCATAGATTCAATGTTCGGAATGATGATGCCAAAGGGCGCCGGCAAACTCAAATTATCTAAAATGAATATGCTCGGAGCCGGAACCTTAATGATGAAAGATGTAATGAAAAATAAAAAAGTCGCCAGCCTCCCCGAACTTATGGATTCGGCAAAAAAAGGCGGCGCCAGACTTATCGTATGCTCAATGTCTATGGACGTGATGGGCATAAAAAAAGAAGAGCTTATTGACGGCGTCGAAATCGGCGGCGTCGCAACTTTCCTCGGCGAAGCCTACAACTCCGGCGCAACGCTCTTCATATAAGAGTAAATTTTCAGCCTTATAGCGTATATTTTCATGAAATCTTCACTATCCCTGAAAGATTCAATGCCGGACGGGTGTAGTATCGTATAAAGGAG
>JAGVIF010000339.1 GCA_020056205.1 Lentisphaeria bacterium
CTTACAACTTGTTTTTTAAACGATTCGCTGTACCTTACAACATCTTTCATAAAGTTTGCCTTTCCTTTTGAAAGTGTCAACCTATATCAGGACAAGACAGGGAAAATGAACGTCGAACATTCAACATTGAACATCCAGCATCGAATGAAAAATATCCAAATCTTTAAATCTCTATATCACCAAATCATAGGGTTGGAGTTCACAGCTTCAGCGTGCCGCATCTTCCGCGCGGAGCATATCGCCGGATATTTTTTCGGTGAAACGGATGTCGGCAAGCGCATTTATTTTTGTTTGGTGCGATTGGAGAAGTGTTTTGATGTAATTATCGCTCCAGCCGATGAGGGAATTGTTTCCCGCTTGTTTTTCCCCTATGAATGAAGCCTCCTTTCCGATTTGCGGGAGGAGAAACTTCTCCCGCGCCGTCTTTTTTATTTCATCAAGAATTTTCATTCTTTTTTTTACCGTTGACGAATGCGGACGCCCCGCGAAATTCACGGCTTCGGTCCCGCGGCGCGGCGAGTAGCGGAATATGTGGATATTCGCGAATCCTATTTTTTTGATGAAAGAGGCTGACTCTTCAAAAATTCCGTCCGTCTCTCCGGGAAGCCCGCAGATGATGTCAGTCCCAAGATGAAGTCCGTCAATCGTCAACGCTTCTTCTGCGAATTTCGCAAAATCAGATGTCAAATGAGGTCTTTTCATTTTTTTAAGAATATCGTCATGTCCGTGTTGAAGCGGAACGTGGATGAAGCGGCAGAGCCTTTTATTTTTCCTCATTATTGATATTATCGGATTCATCTCGGGGTGAAGTTCGGTTGAGCTGAGGCGCAGTCGAAAATCTCCCCCGATGGAAAGTATGTTCTCCACAAGTTTTGAAATGGTGATTTTCCCGTCGCGATAGAGGCATATATTAACCCCGGTTAAAACCACTTCTTTGCGTCCGGCTGACACAAGTTTTTTAATCTCATCAAGGATTTCATCGCCGGCCCTTGAGCGCGGCTTTCCCCTTGCGTACGGAACGATGCAGAAAGCGCAAAAACAATCACAGCCTTCCTGAATTTTTACGAATGCCCTGCCCCTGAACGGAAAGAGCGCGCCGGCTTCCTCCCTGAAAAGAGCTTCATCAGCCCTGTCTTCGCACGAGAAATCGTCCCGTGAGACAAACTCCGCGATCAAATCTTTCCGTCTCCCCGGAATGACTATGTCAACGGACTTCTCTTTCAGCCAGAAATCTTTGTTCACTTCCACGTCGCATCCGGTTACTGCGATTTTCGCAAAAGGATTGTTTTTTCTCGCCCGCCTTGCGGCCTGCCGCCCTTTTTGAGATGCTGAAGATGTTACAGTGCAGGTGTTTATGACAAAAAGATCTTTTTTTTCGGAGTTTTTTTCATCCGACGGCTCAAATCCGATTTCAGCAAGCCTCCCGTAGATAAGCGCGCCGTCGGCCTGATTCAGGCGGCATCCAAAATTTAACACTGAGACTTTTTTCCTTTTTTGCATAGTTATATTCTACGCCTTAATTGAAATGAGGCAAGGTGGGAATGTTTTAAATTAGGCGGCCAAAGAGCCGCAACCCAGAATATCCAATATCGAACACGGAATATCCAATGTCCAAGTTAAGATTTTCCGGAAATAAATTCCGATGGAAATTGGAAGCGGATGGGAAAAAACGAGTTTCTTCAGTTTTCTTCGATTATGTCAGTTATTTTTCTTGATTTCTCAATCCTGCCGGATTATCTTTCCTGCATGAAAATCAAAATTCCTGTAATTATTTTTGCCGTTTTTTTATCTGCCGCTTATGCCTGCGGCGCGGATGATGAAAAAAAGCCGGCACCCCCCCCCAATGAGGGGGAGATTTCGGATTTTGAAGGAATTTTCAAGATACGAAACTGGGACGGAGACATCAAACGCCCCGATATTAAAGATGACGCGCGAAATGTCATAAGAGAGGAAATCCCGTCAGATGAAAAAACCCGGGCGGCGGCTGAAGGCCTTGCATCGAAGTTGGAAATCAAAGAGAAACTCTCCTGGAAGCCTCTCTGGAAGTATGAAGGAATAGGCGGCGCCGACCTGCCGTCCATCGCTTTATCAGACGATAAAACACTTATGGCGATAGTTGAGAGAACAGGCGCATTGTCCGGCCCCAACGGAAGCAGAATAGTGGTTTTAAGAACTGC
>JAGVIF010000458.1 GCA_020056205.1 Lentisphaeria bacterium
CAACGGCGCGGTTTATGACTTTTGCAACTGGCTCGTATGACAAAAAGAAGAAAAATGTGGGCATTTAGCCCCCCAAAACAATCTAAGCGCAAGTTGCCGGATATTCTTAAGGCAAATCTTGAGGCGAAGGCGAATGATCTTATTGAGACCGTTCTGAAGCCGAATCACGTCAAACCTTTTTCTGAAGATGAACGGTTTAACTACGTCGTGGACATTTATTCCAAATGGCATCAAAACTATTTTTATTTATGCGCAAAGTATGCCTGTCCTGGTCACGATGTCATTTCACCATTTTTTGAGGCGAAGTTTGCCCGTTTGGAATACGGCGGCAACGACTGTTTTAATCTTTCATATATGAGGCATACAGGAAAATGGCGGGAAATATACACCGAATTATCTTTGGATGAGAGTTTGGCAACCATCAGAGATGAACCTCACTTTCTACCGTAAAAAAACAGTCTAACCCGGCGCAATGCCTAACTGCGGGAGCTGGGGCGTGATTGAAAAGGCTTTGTACTACCTATCCGTCACAATCTTGTTTTTCAATGAATATTTACTTTCACTCTAATTTTCGGAGTTCGGACGGTGAGAAAGAAAAGGATTCCAGTCCTGCTATATCACAGGGTCTTGCCTTCGGAGACCAAACTCGGCATTTCTGCCGCCGTCTTTGAAAAACAAATCGCGTATTTGAAGGACTCCGGGTATATATTCATGGATTCCAAATTGCTTTCCGAATGGTTTGCGGGCGGATTGGATTATTTCCAAAAATATGTTTTATTGACTTTTGACGATGCTTGGGCGGATAACCTATTCTTCGCATCGCCTGTTCTGGAAAAGTTTTCCGCGCGCGCGATTCTTGCCGTCTGCTCGTCCTTCGTCAACAGCGATTCCATGCAAAGGAGAGACGCCGGTTCTTTTAAGATTGAAGATGACAGGGAGTCGCTTGGCAAAGCGGTTCGCAGAGAGGACAAAAGCCAGTTTTTGTCGTGGGAAGAACTTCTTAAAATGAAAAATAGCGGGCTTTGGGATATTCAATCGCACGGTACGACGCATCTTGGAGCTTACGCGAATTTACGCAAGATACGGGGCTTTTATCCTTCCGAATGGCACTGGACTATGGATTTTGCTCTCGGAGAAGCCCCCTTTCCAGGAGCGCCGAGAGCCGAATTCAGAGGAATTCTTTCCGCTCCTGTAAGGCGGCTCGCGCCGGAACTCAAGGAAAAATTAAAGGGCGCAAAAAATAATGGAGAAAGAAAAAAAATCTGCAAATATTTTAAATCCCCCCTGATTTCCGCCGAATCTGACGGGGAATTTGAAACAAGAGTGAAAAACGATTTGATTTCATCAAGGAAGGAACTCGGGGAAAAACTCGAATCGGACGCAAAATGCCTCATCTGGCCGTGGGGACACTTTTCCGAAAAATCTGAAAAAATCGCCGTTGATTGCGGTTTTGAAATGATTTTCACCACCGAACGAAAAATGCTCTCCCCCGGCATGAGCCCTCTCAGAATTCCAAGAATCGCAGCCCCGTCCAGCCTCGAAAAATTAAAGTCAAAACTCAACCGCAGCTTCCTCCTCTTTTAACCTACATTTTGCGTTTCAATCAGCTGAATTTAAACTAAGTTCTTGATAATGAACGATGCGCCTGCGTGGCGCCGCTCAAACGCAAAATATAGGTTCATAATCTATGCCCGCCTTGAAATTTGGAAAAGAGCCCCGATATTATTGAGACAAAAAGTCGCAAAATTCCAACGCGGGCGTAAAGGATGAGAAAAGAAAAGCATATTGAAGAAATAGTGAGCAAATTCAGCGCCGAGGAAAGGCGGGATGTGTTCAGGCATTTGCGCAATGCCGATTTTTTTCATGATGTTTTCAATAACATAAGGGAAGGCATAATTATTTTCGATCGCGCTCTGCGCATTGAATTTGCGAATTTCGCGGGGCGCGAGATGCTCGGATTGAGCGAAGATTTTAAGAGTCAGAAGATTTCGCTGTATTTGAAGGGGATGGACTGGAAGGCCTTTCTTCTGCGGTCGCAAAAAGTTGCGGAGAATGTTTCAAGGCGCGAAATTGAAATATCATACCCCAGGAGAAAAATTTTGCTTTTTTATATCGTCCCGCATGACGCCGACAAAGGCACATTCGTGGCTATATTCCATGATGTTACCGAGCTGAGCGACAAAAGGACGGAAAAAATTGAGGAGGAAAAGAATAATATGGTCTCGCTGCTTGCGGCCGGAGTCGCGCACGAGATAGGCAACCCTCTCAATTCCATAGGGATACATCTCCAATTGCTTGAAAGGAAACTTTCAGAAAAGAAAAAGACGAACAAAGGGGAATTGGAACTTCTCTCAATAAGCAAGAAGGAGGTGTCGCGCCTTGAGCTTATCATAAAAGGGTTTCTCCAGGCTCTCAGGATAGACAAGCCTGTCTTTTCAAAATTGGATATCAAGCGGATTCTCGTAGAGTCTTTGAATTTTATGAAGCCGGAAGTAGAAAATAAACTCATCAATGTCAACTGCGATTTCGCGAATTCCGTTCCCCCCGCGAAAGGCGATGAGAATCAAATCAAACAGGTTTTCTATAACATCATCAAGAACGCCATACAGTCAATGCCGGAAGGCGGAACCCTCGATATCACATGCGACGCCTCCGACGAATCGGCGTTAATTTCTTTCAGGGACTCCGGCAGGGGAATAGCGCCCGAACTGATAGACAAAATATTCAATCCCTATTTCAGCACGAAAGCCGGCGGAAGCGGGCTTGGACTTATGATAGTGGAAAGGATAATCAGAGAACATTCAGGGAATATCTCAATTGATTCATCCCCGGAAAAAGGAACAAGGTTCACCGTTGAAATACCGTTCTTCGATAAAAAGGTCAAACTTCTTCCTGTCTCCAACGACTTTTCATAAAAAGGAGAAAAAATGCCGGATAAAAAAACAACAATATTGCTCGTTGAGGATGAGAGAAATGTCCGCGAGGCGATAGCCAAATTTTTACGGACGGAATACGATGTGACGGCCGCCGAAGACGGCGTCAGAGCCGTTAATATTTTGAAAAGGAACAACTTTGACATAGTTCTCACGGATCTCATAATGCCCGGCGCCGACGGTTTCGAAGTTCTTGATAAATGCCTCAAAAAAGATCCTCAGCCGTCATGCGTGGTTATAAGCGCCCATGCCACCGCCGATAACGGGTTTGAGGCGAAAAGCAAAGGCGCCGAAGATTTCATAACCAAACCGATAAATCTTGAATACCTTGAAAATGTCCTGCGCAAGACGATGGAAAAAAGGAACCTGCGAAAAGAGAACACGGAACTCAAAAAATACCTCTCCGACAGAAATGCTTCGCGGCAAATCGTAGGGAATTCCGCGCTTATGCACGACGTCATGGAAACAATAAAACAGGTCGCTCCGGCGCGCGCGACCGTCCTGCTGTGCGGAGAAAGCGGCGTCGGCAAAGAACTTGCCGCTAGAGCTTTGCACAACCTGAGCGGTAGAAAGGGACCGTTCGTGGCTGTCCACTGCGCGGCGCTCCCCACAAACCTGCTCGAAAGCGAGCTTTTCGGCCACGAAAAAGGGGCTTTCACAGGCGCGTCGGAACAACGCAAGGGACGTTTTGAGCTTGCTGACAGCGGAACTCTTTTTCTCGACGAAATAGGAGAAATAGACCAAACCGTGCAAGTCAAAATGCTGCGGGTTCTTGAGACAAAAACTTTTGAGAGGGTTGGCGGGACCGGGCAGATATCGGCGGATGTGCGTGTTGTCGCGGCGACCAATAAGGATCTCAAACAACTTGTTGAGGACGGAAAATTCAGAGAGGACCTCTTCTACAGGCTCTTCGTTGTTACTATCACCCTTCCGCCGCTGAGGGACAGGAAAGAGGACATTTCACCGCTGATCGACAGCTTTATCGCGGAATTTTCCGCCGAAAACTCAAAAAAAATTGACGGCATCAGTGATCCAGCCATGAATATCCTTTGTTCATACAGATGGCCCGGCAATATCCGCGAACTCCGCAACTGCGTGGAAAGAATGGTGGTACTGTCAAGAAATGAAAAACTTGACGTAGAAAACATCCCTATTCACATTCGGGAGCACACAAGCCCGGGCATAAGCAGAAAAATTCTTCTGCCAAGCATCCTCAATATTCACAAAAATGAGAAAATTTTGATAGAAAAAGCTCTCGACGAAACAGGATGGAATGTCTCAAAAGCCGCCAATATTCTCGGCATAAACAGAAGAACCCTTCACCGAAAAATAAAAACGCTGTCAACCTAAGTTTTGCGGTTCAATCAGCCGATTGAACCGCAAA
>JAGVIF010000169.1 GCA_020056205.1 Lentisphaeria bacterium
AAGGCGAAACATCCGTGTGAAAATTCATGCCGTAAAGTCCGGAAATGAAGGTAAGAGGCATGAATATTGTTGATATTATAGTCAAAACTTTCACTATCTCGTTCATTCTATTACTGATGCTTGAAAGGTAGACATCAAGCAAACTCGCGAGGACATCGCGGTAGGTTTCGACAGTTTCCATAACCTGAACTGTATGGTCGTAAGAATCCTTTAGATAAATTAAAACGTCTTCTTTTATTATTTCGGAGTGGGAGCGATGCATGCTTGACAGAATTTCCCGCAAAGGCCACACGGATTTTCTGAGAAATATCATCTCGCGTTTTAACTCATGTATGTCCATCAAAGAATCATTAGAGGGCTTGCTCATCAACAAATTTTCCTCAATCTCCTCAATCTCCTCGCCTATTTTATCGAGGACGACGAAGTAGCCGTCCACTATGGCATCTATCAAACTGTAAGCCAGATAGTCGGCGCCCATTTTTCTTATTTTGCCCTTGTTGCTGCGTATTCTCTCCCTTATGATGCCAAAAACATCCCCCTCCGTCTCCTGAAATGTCACGAGACAATTTTTCATTAACACCATGCTCACCTGTTCAGCGCTGATGATGTATTCCTTTTCATCGAAAGTTATCATTCTGAGAACAATAAACAGGAAATTATCGTATTCTTCTATCTTTGGGCGCTGGTCGGTGGTCAAAATATCCTCAAGTATCAGCGGATGCACTCCGAAACGTTCTCCTATCTTACTGATCACCGAAGTGTCATGCAATCCGTCTATATTTATCCATGACACCAAAGTATTCTCGGGCGGATTAAAACATTCCTCTATTGTTTCGGCAGTCTTTTCATCAAGGAAAGAGTCCCCGTAATTCATGCATTTGATTACAGTCTTTTTGTAACGGTCCTCGCTGAGATGTAAAAGCGACCCGGGAGGGAGCCCTTTTCGTCTTGCCGCATTTTCAAGATACCTAGAAATCATCGCGCTTCTCTATAAAATTGTTCGAAGTTTATTCTATCTTTTCTCATTCTCTCTTTTATGGAAAATAAAGTAAACTGAAAAAAATAAAAAACAAGCCTCAATTTTATGGTAAAAACATTAAAATCGTGATATAGTAGACTTTCACGCGGTAGAATCAACCTAAGCTTTGTGGTTCAATCGGCCGAATTTACTGCAAGTCCTGCAATCGGCTCAAATAAAAAACGGAGAAAAAAATGTCTGAAATATACCTCGGAATAGATATCGGATCTACGACTTTCAAAGCTGTCCTGCTGAGCGCCAAAAGCAAAGTTCGCCATTCTCTATACATGAGGACAAAACCTGCCGAAGGCCGCGACGACAGGGTCATCTGCGGCGGGCGCTGCCATGAATGCGGAAAATGCCATCTCGGCGCTTTGAAAAAAACTATCGGCGACTTTCTCGCTTCAGCCGGAATAAGGGAAGGCGATGTGAGAGGGACAGTAGTCACGGGAAGTCAAATTGTCGAAGAATTACATCGTTTCATCAAATACGACCATTACGTCAGCGAAATATCCGCGCACGTAGCCGGAACGCTCCAATATTACCCCGACTGCAAAGCCATACTTGATGTGGGAGGACAAGACAGCAAGGCTATATTATACAACGACGGCATGAAAATGTGGACATCAAAAATGAGCGGAATTTGCGCCGCCGGAACAGGGGCTTTTCTTGACAGCGTGGCGGCAAAGCTTAATATCCCTGTCGAATCTATGGCGGACAAGGTTAATTACGATTCCGACCTTGAATTTTCGTCTGTGTGCGCCGTTCTGAGCGCCACATCCATAAACAAATTTAAAAATAGATTTCCGCTCGGAGATATAATCGGCGGAGCCTGCAGGGCACAAGCCAGAACCGTTATGTCAGGGGTCGGAGAAATTTTTCTCGGCTACAAAGGAGACATTCTTTTTCAGGGCGGAGTCGCTGCCAACAGGGCTGTCGCTTATTATCTGAAAGAAATAACAGGGAACAATATTATAATTCCGGAATTTCACAGGGTAATGGGAGCGCTTGGCGCCGCAGTATTGGCAAAACAATACTGTCAAATCGGCAAAACTCTCCCGAAAACGAAAAAAACGGAGATAGTCTACAGCGAAAAACTTAAAGCTGTTTCTCAACGGGCCAACCTCACGAGAAGAGAATTTTTTTCATCCGGCAACAAGGCGCCTCTCGTGTGGAGGAATCTATTCTTCCCATCTGAAATTCTCAATGCGATGGGGCTCAGAAGCCTGACGCTTGAAACCTACGCCGCCCTTCACGCTAGGAGCCAAAAGAAGATAAGAAAAGCTCTCGACAATGCCGCCTGCAAAGGTTTCTCGGCGGAGACATGTTCTTTTCTTCGTGTTCTGCAGGGGATTGAATTGCCAAAACCGGATTTCATCGTCTCCACAAATCAGCCGTGCCAACAGGGAGAAAGGGTTTTCAGGGATTTGGCAAAGTCATACGGAGTTAACGACAAGTTCTATTCCCTACACACTCCGGTCATGGAGGACAACGCCTCCGTTGAAACGATCGCGGAGGGGCTTGAAGAAGCTGTCTTCAGGCTTGAAAAAGCGACCGGAATAACGCTTGACAACGCGAGACTTGCGGAGTCATGCGAACTCTCCAACGAGGCGAGAGAAATCGCGATGAAATGCAATGATTTGCGCCTGAACTCCCCTCCCCTCGTGCGCGGGTCCGACGCGGTATATTTTGCGTCCATGTTCTCGCAACTCTGGGGCAAAAGGGAATTCGTCCTTTTGCAGAAAAATTTCCTTGAGGACCTTGAAAAACGCGTAGAGAAGACATCCAAGACATTAAAGATAGAGGACTCTCACCGAATATTGTGGCTGCATCTGCCGCCTTTTTATAATTCCAAGCTCCTCGATTTCATTGAGGTGGATTGCCTTGCGCCAATAATTTTTGAAGAGGTCAATTTTGTCGGATGGGAACCTCTCAGCGCCGAAGACCCATACAGATCTCTTGCAAAAAAACTCCTCACAGTCGGTTTTCTCGACCCACACCTTAGAGTGAGCCATGTCATCAACACATCAATAAAAGGAAAACTGAACGGCTGTATCCTCTACAACCATATGTTTGGAAGGTGCTCTATGTCCGACAGTTGTTTTATAAAAGATCTCCGCGAAGAACTCGCGAGGGCTAAGATACCGCTTCTTGTCCTCGACGGCGACTGTATAGATCCGACAATTGACCCGTGCAGCACATACACCAAGGTGTCATCCTACATCGAGGCTCTCAACGAAAAGAAGTATGGAAATATATTCGGGACTGCGATTCAACCCAATCATAACGAAGAAAACAAACAGATGATTCCATTTGAAATGGCGAAAGCTCTTTGAGACCCATACCTGAATCCGAAAAGACGTGCGGGAGTTCGAGAGTGCGGAAATGTGGGAGTGAAAAAAGTAGAAAACTTAAACCTGATTTTGTTGGAGTTCACAACTTCAGTTGTGTGATTTGTTGGAGTTCACAGCTTTAGCGTGGGATTTGAGGAAGTGTCAAAGCGTCAGCGATGAACTGCGATTTTCGCAGTTTTATCAAAATGAAACTGCACAGGAAAGACACATCTGAAGCTGTGAACTCCAACGGCAGTTTCAAAGGAGAGTGTCAGAGTGTCGATGATTGCGCGATTAAAAAATCTCCAAATCTTAAAATCACCAAATACTAAGAGTTCGGCCTGCGGCGAGCTTGCCCGCAGTGAGCTTGCCTGCCCTGGCTTGCCGAAGGAGTCGAATCCGAAGTGCGGAAAAAATATGTCCGATCCGGTCTATTCGACAATTGAATTAAAAATCGGCAATTGGAAATTGTATGAACTGGACTGAACACGGCCCCTTCACTTTTTTCGACGTTGAAACAACGGGCATGTCCCCGGTTAAGGACAAAATTGTCGAAATCGCCGCAATACGCGTGGAGAAGGACGGATGCCGGAAATATTTTTCTTCCCTAGTCAATCCCGGATTTCCGGTTCCCCCGCAAAGCGCCGCCGTACACGGGATAACCGATGAAATGCTCGCCTCCGCTCCAAAATTTGAATCGGTTGCGCCAAAATTCCTCGATTTCGCTCTTGAAACCGCTCTCATCGCTCATAACGCCGCGTTCGACCTTGCCTTTCTTCAGGAAAGCCTTGCGCGGGAAGGATTTAAGACGTGGAACGGAAAAACAATTGACTCCATAAAAGTCCTCAAAAAAATTTTTCCGGGCCTGCCCTCATACAGCCTTTCATACTTGCGGGAATATTTCGCCGTCGAACCGCGCAACGGCCAAGCCCACAGAGCTTTTGCCGACGCCGAATGCATGATGAAAATATTCTCAATAACAATGAAACAAATCCAGAGTCATTCCACAGGATGACGGATGACTGGATCATTGGTAAATATTCACCGAACCCCGCCTGCCTGTGCGTGTCCGCCTGACTGCGAGCGTTCTCGCTCAGGCAGGCACGCAGACAGGTCCTTTCGGTGAATATTTACGACTTGGCGAAGGCGGAAGACTATCCAAAAATAGGAGCCAAGGAATTTCAAAGTTTTGAACACTCAATTTCCAATTGCCAATTTTCAAAGGAGAAGTCAGCGTCCTACTGCGCGTTGCGCAGTTTTATCAATAAGAAACTGCCCAAGAAGGACACACGCTGAAGCTGTGAACTCCAACGGCAGTTTCAAAGGAGGAGCAAATAAAATGCGAAATCCGTTCGTAGTAGCGCAATTTATTGCGCGTTATCAAGAACGGCGTATAAATTCGCCCACTACAAACAAAGCGATGCCGATAGCGATACCGACCCCGAAATAAATAAAATCCGGAAATTTCGCGTCATGTGCAACGCAAAATGTAGGTTAATCCCTTGGATGCCTCAATTTTCTGCATTTGAGGCACATGAAAGCGTCGAGGCCGTACAATACAGCCTCCTCCTCTCCCTTCTCTATTTCAACGGCGTCCCCTTTCTTCAATTCAATCTTGTCGGGATTATTGTCAGCCACAAGGACAGCCGGGCCTCTTGTCAAGACAACTCGTATCTTCGAATTTTCAGACAGAACGAGGTGGTTGGTAAGTTCCGTGCTGTTGCTGAAGGCGAGCCCTATTCCGATTTTGAAGACGCTGTGCGTTATGCTTCTGTAATACGCGGTGCTTCCGTGAACAGTGGCAACTCCCACGCCGTCGCCTACTATCTCATCGCCGTAAGGCCTTCCGTCTATCCAAACCTTGTATCTTATCGCGCTAACCGGATCCTGATTGTGTATAAAAATGTCGTTAAGAGCTTTCAGCGCCCCTCCCCTGCATTTTCCGCGCAATTTCATTATTTCGGTTTTTTTAAGCCTGCCGCTCAAGAGTGAATCAATCTGTCTGTCACAACCGGAATGTTCCTCACATAGAGGCGCCGTTCTTTCATCTCTTATCGGAAATTTTGGGATTCCCGGATATTCTCTTTCCGCTCCGAGCAGAGCGCCGTCCCCGCCGTGAGTTATTATGGCATCCGGATTTTCGTTCACGATTTTGATCCCTTTTTTCTCTATCAACGGAATTATGTCTTCGAGAAAACGTCCTCTCACTACAACTTTCAGCTCTGATAATTTTGTCATTGTCGCATTTAATTTAAAATTTTATTGTCTCCACTGATAGGGGTTTTCCCCTCTTTCGATGGCATTAGTTCCATCCCCGCCTATCCTGCCTGTGCTGTTTTCGGAAGGGGAAGGGTCTGTCGTTCTCGGCGCGTCAAAAACACGGGTCCGGCCTTTCACAACGCTTGCCTTCAATGTCATATTGAGTACTCCGCCCCCGCCGGTTCTCCTGAAATCAGGGCCGAAAAAATCGGAATAAAATTCTCTGTGAGTGTCAATGGCGCCGCCGAGAGGAATAGTTTGTCCTTCCCTGACAGTCAGCCTTGTAACAACAGATTCGACTTTAACGGCCTGGTTTTTCCCCTCGCCGTCTATATAGGTTATTTCAGGGTATATCTCCACATCTATCATGCCATTGTCCAAGAGGAAAGGACGCACTTTCAGGTATGTTCCGACATTTCTCCATTTTATGTCAGGTGCTTGTCCGGGCGCCTTTACGACAGCGCCGCCTCCAACTACAATGATGCTTGGAACAAGCTTGTATTGCTGAAGCCAGCTCGGGTCCACAATCTCTCTTCCCGCGAAAAGAGTTGCGGAATAACCGCTCTGCGCAACTACAAATGAACTGTTGTTTCTGGCAATCGTCTGATTTCCTTTCACCACATCTATGTTTATTGATTTTGGCTTGACGATTTTTCCGTCTTCTATTATTATTTTGCCCTGACCGTTGTAGGGGGGGGGATAGTTTATGTCAGCCGAAATTCTGTCGTTGGGAGAACTGCCTATGTTCGTTGAGCCTATGTCTATTCTTATGTTGACCGCCGGTCTGTCAACGGACTTGACAAGTTCTTTTATCTTTTCGACGTTCTTCTTGAAATCGCAGACGATGATGGATTTCCGTTCAGGAATAGAAAGAATATATCCGGTTGGGGAGAGCATTTTTTCGCAATGCCCCTTAATCATGTTGTAATCCAGCGTCTCAAACGGGATGGTCTCTTTAATTTCCCTGTTTTCAGGATCATACGTTATGACCACATTCTTTTTTTTCGCAGCATCAGTTTTCCCCTGTTCTTCCTGAGCGTCCGCAATACAGGCAAAGCAAAAGGGCGCGACGAGAACAAACATTAAGAGAAGATTTTTTGTGTTCATGCTTTTTTCTTTTTCCCCCTGTTTTAGTGTCTTTGTTTTACGGTTCTATGTTTTAAACGTTGGTTATAGGAGCCAATTGCAAAAGTCAAAACCAGCGCCGATGAAGGAGATTGTGAAATTCAGACGAGCCACAA
>JAGVIF010000404.1 GCA_020056205.1 Lentisphaeria bacterium
ATTGCTATGGCTATGCCTGAAAGCGACACAATGTTGGCATTAATCGCGAATATTTTCATCATGATAAAAGAGATGAGAACCGAAAGCGGCATAACGGCGCTGACAAGGATAGAACTACGTAGATGAGAGGCCATTATCATCATCACTATAGTGGTGATAAGCACCTGCTGATAAAGCGCTGAATTCAGCGTGCCGAGCGTCTCATAAATCAAATTTGTCCGATCATAGAAAGGAACTATTGTTACCCGGCTCACGGTAATCCCAGCCGGCCAATCCGAGCGCGGACGCGAATTCAGCCATTCTATCCATTTGTCGTTGTTCAGTTTTATCCCGGAATATGCCTCGAACCCTTCCTTGACCGCGAATTCTTCGAGTGTTTTTTTATTTGTAAGATTATAGTCGGCAAGGACTTTAACGGGAAGCGTAGACGATATGTCCGCGATTTTCGCCTTCGCATTTTTTATGGCGGCAAGCGGATTGTAGCCGTGCCGGACGACGACCACGCCGCCGACGGCTTCCGTCCCCTCTTTATCGAGAGCTCCATCTCTGTATGCCGGGCCAAATGAGACTTTGGCCACATTTTTCACATAAATAGGAACGTTTTCATTTGCCTTGACAACAGTGTCTTCTATGTCGGAGATAGTTTTGATAAACCCGCGCGCTCTGATTAAATATTCGATGCCATTAAGCTCGATCTGGCGGGCGCCCACATCAAGATTCGAGTTCCGCACCGATTCAAAAATGTCATTCAGACTGACATTGTGCGCGCGCATCGCGTCGGGGTCAACGTCAATTTGATATTCCTGAACAAATCCGCCTATAGAGGCCGTCTCAGCTATCCCATCCGCAGACTGAATGTGATAGCGCACAGTCCAATCTTGGAGAGTCCGCAGTTCATCCGGCGACCATCCCCCGGCGGGCTTGCCGTCCGGATCCCGGCCTTCGAGGGTGTACGAAAATATCTGTCCGAGCGCGGTGGCATAAGGGCCTATAGCCGGTTTGACTCCTTCCGGAAGTGTGCCGGCGGGCAGACCGTTCAGACGCGCAATAACCCTGTTCTGCGTAGCCTCGAACGGCACATTCTCATCAAATATTATGTAGATAAACGAGAACCCAAGCTGTGAATTACTGCGTATCGTTTTTACTCCCGGAATACCGAAGAGCGAGACTGTCAGCGGATAGCTTACCTGATCGTCAACGTCCTTGGGCGAACGTCCCTCCCACTCGGTAAATACAATCTGCTGTTTTTCCCCGATGTCAGGAATGGCGTCAACAGAGATCGGCATCCGGTTCAGCCATTTTGTCTCCCAGTCGAATGGGGCGACGATTACCCCCCATACAACGATGAATGCCACTACGAGGGCAACGACGAGTTTCTGTTCGAGACAAAACCGGATGATTTTATCAATAAAGGAGGGCGGACTGGCGGCAGGAGGCGAGTTTTGTGTGTCGTGGTTCATGATGGCCTCCGGTGTGATTGGTGTGACGGAAGAAGGGACAGAAGTGACCCAAGAGACAAAAGCGACCCAAGGGACAGAAGCGACCCAAGGGACAGAAGCGACCCAAGGGACAAAAGAGACCTAGCGCTCTGCACCAAAAGAGACAAGGAAAGCGTTCTCTTTTCTATCTTTTGTGTCCCTTCCGTCTCTTTGGTCTCTTGTGTCCCTTTGGTCTCTTTTGCCCCTTGCGTATTTTTCCCACCTACATCATGCGTGGAAATGAAGTTTTCCGTCTCTTTAGTCCCTTCTGTCTCTTTGGTCTCTTGCGTCCCTTGTGTCCCTTTGGTCTCTTGCCCCTCTTTGATTTTCGGCGGTTTTCTGCTCATTTCCTGTGCCCCTCCCTGTAATCGAGCCTGGCGCGGGTCATCCGTTCCCGGAGCCCGCCAATCCCGATAAAATCTTTTTCAAGTTTTTGAATTTGCCGCAGGAGGAGAAAGGATGTTACTTTGACAAGGCCTAATATCACGTTTGCGGAAATCGCAGAATCTTTATGTTCTATGCCTTTGCGAAATGTATCGTAAGTGAAATCGTCCTTTCGATTGAGTTCCCTAAGGCGTTTGGCATGGGGGTGATTTTTATCCCACTCTTCAAAACATCGTGTCCGTAAAAAATCACGGTAGTCCTCACGCAGTTCCTCAAGACTTGCGCGCGCCACGTTCGTCAGTTTCACCTCTGTCTCCTTTGAAGTTCCGGATGCCATACTTCCTTCGATAATGTTCTGTTTGCCTGAACGGGCGGCTTGAACCATCTGGTCAACAGTCCGATCCCTTTTTGAGAAGAAGCGTTCGCAAAAGTATGCCGTGGCATCATAGACAATTTCAGCTTTCCGGTAGGATAGCAGTTTCTTGTATCCGCCGTGCGGTGGAATGAAGCCTCCCGTCTCTTTAGTCTCTTGTTTCATTTGCGTCCCTTTTGTCTCTTTGGTCTCTTGTGTCATTTTTGTCCCTTGCGGCGCTCCCCTACTTTCTCTCCGCATTTGGGCATAGCGGTTCCAAAATAAGGGTTTGCGATTTCATGCGTTTTTTGCAGCCAGTTGGCGCCCTTGTTGTCGAAAGCCATTGGGCAGTGGAACTTCACTATTTTCATTGTTCCGCCGAATTTCTCCGCCATAATATCTATAGTCGCCGAAAGATTGGCAAAGGCGCTCCTAAAATCGGTTATGTTTCCGGATTTTATCATTTGCCCTGCGGATGCGTTAATCTCGGCCTCCAGTTTTTTCCATTCCTCTACGTCTTTTTTCTCAAGGACTCCGGCATCAATATGCCCCGTCATCTGCGCCAACGTCTTAGCGTTTTCAAGCGCTTTTTCGTAATTGTCGCCCGCCAGCGCCTCCTGAACCGAAAAGTAAGAGTTGTAAATCATATCAAGCTGTTTTCTAAAATTTTCCGGAACATTTGAAATGTCGCCGGCCTTTTTTTCGGGCGGTGTTTTCTCATCGCTTCTTTTCGGATTCATCATGCTTGGTTTTGCGAGAATCTGGAGAGAACTGTCAATTTTAAAATTGCCCTTGACCACGACAAGATCGCCCTCATTAAGCCCTGATTCCACAACGTAATAATCTCCGGCGCGCGGACCGAGAACTATTTCTCTGCCCTCATAATAACCATTTTCTTTCTTCACATAGACCACAGCTCTTTTTCCGGTGATGAGCGGCGCGGAGGCCGGAATTAGCAGGGGCGGTTCGATATTGGCTGATCCCGCGTCCGCGAAGCCGAGCGATTCAGCCTTGACTAATTCCATTCCGCAGACATCGCATTTTCCGGGAGCGTCCTTCACGATTTCAGGATGCATTGGGCTTATCCATTTTCCGGCAAGCGACGGCTCGATTATTCTCCCGTCCTTTGCGAATTTCGCATTTAGAATTGTGCGAACAAACATTCCCGGCCTGAGATTGCCGGACGGATTGTCAGCGTTAAGCCTCACCTTCACAGTTCGCGTCATTTCGTTCAGAAGTGGCTGCACAAATATGACCTTCCCATGAAAGACTTTGCCCGGTTCGGATTCAA
>JAGVIF010000014.1 GCA_020056205.1 Lentisphaeria bacterium
AACTGCCTAAGAAAGAGACACGCTGAAGCTGTGAACTCCGACAGCGGTTTCGAAGGAGAGGGAATACTTGTTTCTTTTTCCGGTAATAAATTTTTTCTGATTCATATTTTGAAAAGATTGTTGAATCTCGTTTTCCCGTCGTAACGGTATATTCTGAAATCGGAGTCGAGTGTCGCGATGTCTTTGGTCCGGAGCTTCTCGCAGGCCACGACGAGCGATGCATCAGCAAAATCCATCGGAAGTGAAGAGTATTTTTTCATAAGTTCCGCAATTCTGCCAAAATCATTTTCTTTCAGTTCGATAATGTCCAGTCCGCCCTGGTGAATCCAAGAAAGAAAATCACATTGGGCTTGATTGGAGAAGTCCAGCATGAAAACCGTTTCCGTGACAACCGGCAATGTCGTGCAAAGAGGAGACTTTAGATTTTTGATGAAATTCAGGGAATCGCCGTGATAACGGTCGGAACCATCGAATAATGCCACAAGAGGGCCAGTGTCAATCGGTATTTTTATCAATGCCGACACCTTTTATCAAACTTTTTCCGTAACAGTGTTTCGGAATCTTCCGCGAGATTCCCTTTTCCGCTGGAGTATTTACCGAAAATTGGCTCTCCCACTTTCCAAGATTTACTTTCGGAATTACAGGAGACATATTCAATAATGCTCCTTCGTACCAGTTCAGATTTGGTGAGTCCCTTTAACTTGGCGATTTTACATAAATCGTCCTCAATATTTTTGTCAAGTCTAAGTGTCAGCATAATTAAAGCTCCATTTGTATGACATACCGTAATACGCCATGCTGAAATATCAAGCGCGCTTCTTATTAACCTCCAGTGTATTTCATTTATTAGTATTCCGTTTCCATTGTCAAGGCTTCGATGTCCGCGCGATCCTTGATGCGCGAAGAAGACGATTTCATCTTGAAAAGCAGAGCTACGTCTTTCAGCGTTTCGAGGAGGAAATTAGCGCCTTCCATTGTTTTTCCTTTCTTTTTAACATGTCATCAAAGAACATGTCTTTTATTTGAGATTCGGAAGAGCCCGGATGTCTTGCTTTCAGATGAGCCATTTTTAGAATAACGGAAGCCTCTACAAGGGTAAAGGTCTTTTTGATCTTTGATTCAAGCAATGTTTTGTCGGGGATGCTCATCCGTAATATTTTTTATTCATTGACATCTTTGAGAATTTTTTCTTTTTTCGCCAATTCCATGTCCGACTTCACCATCATTTTTACGAGTTCCTTGAAGGTGATTTTAGGTTGCCAGCCGAGTTGTCTTTTCGCCTTGGAACTGTCGCCGAGTAGGAGATCAACTTCAGCGGGCCGGAAGTAGCGTGGGTCTATCTCGACAATTTTTTTCCAGTCAAGGTTAAGCAAGCAAAATACTTCATCAAGAAATTCTCTGACAGAATACGTTTCTCCTGTAGCAATGACATAGTCGTCCGGGTTATCAGCCTGGAGCATAAGCCACATAGCTTCGACATAATCGCCCGCAAAACCCCAGTCGCGCTTCGCTTCGAGATTGCCGAGATAGAGCTTGTCCTGCAGTCCGAGTTTTATCCTTGTCGCCGCGCGCGTAATCTTGCGTGTTACAAATGTCTCGCCTCGCCTCGGGGACTCGTGATTGAATAGTATCCCGTTGCAGGCGAAGATATTGTAACTTTCACGATAGTTGACCGTCAAATAGTGAGAGAAAACTTTCGCGCAGGCATATGGACTTCTTGGGTGAAAAGGCGTTGTCTCTGTTTGCGGCGTTTCCGCCACTTTTCCAAACATTTCACTGCTCGAAGCCTGATAGAACCGCGCCTTGCATCCGGTTCTGCGAATGGCTTCTAAGAGGCGCAATGTCCCCATTCCGGTTATTTCCCCTGTGTATTCGGGAATATCAAAAGACACCCTGACATGGCTTTGGGCTCCTAAATTGTAAATTTCATCAGGTTTGAGGGAATGAATTATCTCGGCAAGGCTACTTGCATCATTCAGGTCGCCGTAGACAAGCTCCATCTTTCTTTTTTCATGAGGATCCTGATAAAGATGTTCAAGCCTTTCCGTGTTAAACGAGGATGAGCGTCTGATTATTCCATAGACCTTATATCCTTTGCCGACAAGTAGTTCTGTCAAATAAGAACCATCCTGTCCGGTGATGCCGGTTATCAGTGCAGTCTTCATTTTTTGTCCTTATGTTTTTTTTCAGCTATGGCCTTCAGAATCAAAACCGCTTCCTTGTCTTTCGGTCTTCCCATCGCTTCCTTCGATGTGATTAATGAATCAAGTGACAAAATGAGTATGTCCTTGTCCCTTATTTTTATTGTGACACTTTTTTTGGCGGCCTCGACGTAGCGCCCTATGCCTTTTATCTCCCCGATACAATCCAATTGTCCGAGACATGTGCTCAAGTAGATATTTTTCATGGATTCGAGTTTTTTCCCATCCTCATTGAATGGGGGGCGCGACGGATGCATTCTGTGGACGGGATTGAAATCTGACAGAGACTTTTTTAGCCGATGGAGATTTTGCGGGGATAAGTCAATGCAGATATCCACATCTTCAGTTATTTGCGGACTGCCGTATGCCGCGGCAGCAAGCCCGCCCACAAGGCTAAATGAAACTTTGTTGTCGGATAGAATCTCAAGCAATTTGATGAAATCTATAGTCATTTGGTCCCTAGTACCCTGCGCAGCTCCATAATGCCGTTAAGGCAACTGTTGATATCGCAGATTCTTTGTTCCGGTGTTTTTTTGAGGTTTGCATCCAAAAGGCTGAGATCGAAACCGTAGTCTTCGGCGGCTTTTGTTGCCGCCGAAACGGTTTTATTTTTATTCATGTATCTGGTTCCGAAAATCCAGATGATCTTGGGATTTTTTGCGACATTTCTCGGCAGATAATTGGTTGAGAGCGGGTTGTTTTTATCGTATTTGCATACGATGATGGCATCGGACGTTGACGAGGGAATTTTAGAATACGGAAGGATGGGATGTCCGAGGAAGGATTTTTTTCCTTCGTCATCGAAAATCTCGACAAGCTCAAGTCCCCACTCTTTGACACCTAAGAACGCGATTTCCGCAAGATCGTTAGATCCGAGAAGCGCCACATTTTTCTTTCCTGATTCAGCTATGCCCCTACAGACTTTTGAGCTTTCTTTTCTGGCTTCATTATAGAAATGCATTGAAAAATCGAGAAACTCATAAGTAAGTCTTGCCTTTTCAGTGATGCCGTGGGGAGTAAGGAAATAATCCCATCGCCTTGAATGCAGTTTTTTCACATGAAGATGACCGCGGGTAACCATTTTTTTCAGCAACTCGTGGGCAAGCTTGACACTGCACCCTAACTTCATCGCTGCCATGCGATTATTAAGAATCGGAGATTCCTCAACGTGTTTTAGTATCTCAAATTCAAGAAGTTCGTTTTTTTCTATTTGAGGCATTTAATTATTTGGTGATTGGGAGATTTAATGATTGGGGAGAATTGTTGTATTTGCGAATTTCGCAAATCTTCACACGCTCCGCACCGTCAATTCCTGACGGCAAAAACTATCGTTACCTGAAGTAACGATACATATTTAACCCAATTTG
>JAGVIF010000269.1 GCA_020056205.1 Lentisphaeria bacterium
CTCCGGCAAAGCTTGAGGAGGGCGTTAAAAGACGCCTTGAAGTTTCTCAACAAAACGAGTATCAACGCGAACTCAGGGAGAAATTGACAGACAAACTGTGCGGGGAAATTCCGTCTTTTCCTATGCCTGAAATAACCCTTAACGACTTCAAGACGCGTGAAATAAACACCTATATAAGGGAGCATGTGAAAAATGAGAAAGATGCAAAAATCTTCCAAGATAAAAAAGATGAGCGCCTCAAAGAGATTGATAGGATAGCTGAAAAAAATCTGCGCCGATATCTCATATTCCGCAAGATAGCCGAACTCGAAGGCGTCGCTGTGGAAAAAAATGACATTGACGAGGAAATAAAAAATATCAGCGCGTACTACGGGGTCAAGGAAGCCGAAGTAAAAAAAAGCGCGCAGGGATGAATCTTTGACCACATCCAAATGGGACTGCTGGAAGGCAAAGTCCTTGATTTCCTTGTCAGCGCCAATACCGCATTGGATAAAAAAACTGAAGAAAATAAGGAGGTTTGAAAAATGTCTATTCTCGTTCCAATGGTTGTAGAGCAGACCGGACAAGGAGAGAGGGCCTACGACATATACTCAAGGCTTCTCAAGGACAGGATAATCCTGCTCGGAACGTCTATTGACGACAATATAGCCAATCTGATAATCGCGCAATTATTGTTTCTTCAATCGGAAGACGCCAAAAAGGACATAGATTTATATATTAATTCTCCGGGAGGTTCGGTTACCGCCGGGCTCGCGATTTACGACAGCATGCAGATCTTGACATGCGGCATCAAGACGTATTGCGTTGGACAGGCGTCGAGCATGGGCGCCGTTCTTTTGGCCGCCGGAACAGCCGGAAAAAGATATGCCCTGCCTAATTCAAGAATAATGATTCATCAGCCGTGGGGCGGAACCGAAGGAAGCGCTTCCGATATCGGCATACACGCGCGGGAAATATTGAGGCTGAGAGACAATCTTAACGGCATCCTTGCCCACCACACAAAACAACCTTTGAAAAAAATCAGCGCCGACGCTGAAAGAGATTTCTTTATGTCCGCCGATGAAGCCAAAGAATACGGGATAGTTGACAATATCTTTTCAGGAAAAGAAAAAGGAGTGATGTGATGAAAAATTCCGGAGGAGGATACAAATACGCGCCAAACTGCTCGTTCTGCGGACAGAGCGCGGACAAGGTCGGGCCTCTGATAACAAGCCCTAACGGCGCGGCCATATGCAAAAAATGCATAGAAATATGTTCAGGAATGTACAAGGATGAGCTTACGCAACAACAACGACAACAACCCGGCGGCGCCGCGCGGCACCCTGATGAAAAACCTCCCATAAACCTGAAAATTCCAAAACCGGAAGAAATAAAGAACTCCCTCGATAAATATGTCATCGGACAGGACCACGCCAAGAAAATAATCTCCGTCGCTGTCCATAATCATTACAAAAGACTTGTGTCAAACATGGGAACAGACCGAGCGGAGGATGACGTTGAAATAGAAAAAAGCAACATCCTTCTCGTTGGCCCGACGGGAGCCGGAAAAACTCTTCTCGCAAAAACGCTTGCCAGAATCCTTGATGTCCCTTTCTCTATTTCCGACGCTACTACCGTCACCGAAGCCGGCTACGTCGGCGAGGACGTTGAAAACATAATACTCAGGCTCGTTCAAGCCGCGGATTACAACATAAAGCGCGCCCAGATAGGTATAGTCTATATTGACGAAATAGACAAGATTTCCAAAAGGAGCGAAAATGTCTCAATAACAAGAGATGTTTCAGGGGAGGGAGTCCAGCAGGCTCTTCTCAAGATTCTTGAAGGCACTGTGGCAAACATTCCCCCGAAAGGAGGCAGAAAGCATCCTCATCAGGAATATATACAGGTCGACACCGCAAACATTCTCTTTATATGCGGGGGGGCATTTGTCGGACTTGACAAGGTGGTAAGACGCAGGGTGGGAAAACAGGTTCTCGGATTCCGCCATAGAGAAGAAACCGCGGGGCGGATAGATATTGATTCCGATCAAAACGTCTTGAAGTATGTTGAGCCTGAAGACCTGATTAAATACGGACTGATCCCTGAATTTATAGGACGGCTTCCGATAATTTCCGATGTCTCGCAGCTTACCAAAGCCGAACTCGTCCGCATACTTTCAGAACCCAAAAACGCTATCGTCAGGCAATTCACCAAACTCCTCAGCCTGGAAAATGTGAAACTTATATTCACGGACGAAGCCCTTGATTCCATCGCCGAAAAGGCTATAGCGAAGGGAACTGGCGCAAGAGGTTTGAGATCTATAATAGAGGAGTTGATGCTTGACATAATGTTTGAAGTCCCGTCAAAACAAAATATATCGGAATGCGTGATAACGGCTGACACAGTCAATGGAAAAACTCCAGAATTGCTCAAGAAAAAAACCGATGAACCGGAGCTCAAAAGCGCTTGACATCAACCCGGTTCAGGGTTCACCGTTCAGCGTTCAGGGTTTTAAAATTGGAAACAAATAAAACTCTGTGTCCCTTATGTCTCTTGCGTCCCTTGTGTCTCTGTGCCTCAATGTTGGAGTTCACAACTTTAGTTGTGTGATTGGATGATGGAAAGATTGAAAATGCGAAAGTGTCGGAAGTGCGGGAGTGAAAAACGTAAGATGGAAAAGACTATGAACATCGAACATCGAATGAAAAATATCCCAATCTTTAAATCTCTATATCACCAAATCATAGGGTTGGAGTTCACAGATTTAGCGTGGGTTTTGAGGGAGTGTCAGAGTATCAAAATGTCGATAATTGGATGATTGCGCGATTTAAAAATCTCCAAATCACCAAATCAAAAAATAATATGTCCCTTGCGTCCCTTATGTCCCTTATGTCACTGCGGTGAAGAATTTGAAAATTCTGACTCCTCCTTTGAAACTGTTGCCTTTTTCGGGGTCGGGATCGGGATCGGAATCGGTCTCGATTTCCCTGTATTTTTTCGATTCCGATCCCGGTGCCAATTAAGTTTCATTTTGATAAAATTAAGAGAGGTTATAAGAAGTGGAAAGTCTGTCTTACATCATCATAACTCCGTACACTATTTTAAAATCAAGGACGGGCGGAGTGCTCGCGAGATTGCTCTCAAGAACAGACCTTGAGCTTGTCGCCGCTCAGATTATAGCTCCCGACAGGAAGCTCTCCGAAGAATACGCCGCCCTTACATATAAGAGCGTGGAGTCGCGCGACAAAGAGTCGGCCGAACTGCTTAGGAATTACATACTGAGCGAGTTCGTTCCGCTCAACGGCGTTCCAAGAAGAATAATGTTTCTTGTTTTCCGCGGGGAAAATCCGTGTGAAAGACTTTTTTCGGTAGTTGGCAAAATATCAAGAGCGGACAAAATCCGCGACATCAAGATCACCGGAGAAACAATAAGGGACACCTATGCCGACATTGTTTATGACAACGACGGCTCTCTTCGTTATTTTGAGCCGGCCGTCCTCACCCCGCCGTGCGGCAATCTTGTTGACGAAAAATTGAGGCTTTTCGCGGAGGCGACGCGCTCTTCTTCGAATCTCGTCGAATCTCTGCAACACGATGATATGCGCGGGATAGAGAGAACTCTTGTGATAATCAAGCCCGACAATTGGCACTATCCGAGCTCAAAACCCGGAAATATCATTGACATGTTCAGCAGAACCGGGCTTAGAATAATCGGATGCAAGATATATCAGATGTCGGTCGCCGACGCTCTTAAATTCTATGGGCCTGTCAAGGATACCCTGCGCGACAAACTCGCCCCAAAAATCGGCAAACTTGCAAAAGAAATTCTCGAAAAGGAATTCAAAATATCTATGAAAGATTCTGCGGACGCCGAGGCTAAACTTGCCGAAATAGCGGGACTTCCGTACGCCGATGATCAGTTTGCGCAAATAGTGGAATTTATGTCAGGCTCTCGCCCTGAAGCGGCGGCAAAGGAAAATATTGACGGCCGCCCGGGCATCGTAAAAAGCATGGCGCTCGTCTATGAAGGCAAAAATGCCGTAAAACGAATACGCGATGTGCTCGGCCCGACTGATCCTACAAAAGCTCCCGGAGGCACTATACGGCGCGAATTCGGCAAAGACATCATGGTGAACACCGCCCACGCATCCGATTCAGCGGAAAACGCGAAACGGGAAATGGCGATAACACAAATAGAAAAAAATAATATGTCCGACATAGTACTTAGCTATATCGGCGAAAAATCAACCTGAATCCGTAATGAAATACATAATTTTTGGAGATGACGGAAAGGAATACGGACCGGCAGACGCCGAAACCCTCAGAAAATGGGCGGAAGCAGGGAGAGTCCTCCCCAACACGCAAGTTCGAAACGTGATGATGAAAAAATGGAACAAGGCGCTCGATTTGGACTTTCTCAAGGACGCATTTGAAAAACAGGGCGAGAAAGTGGAAGAACAAAAGACGGCTTTCGAACACGGCATGGACTTCCTTAAAAGCATATTCCAGCCCCAAAAACAAGTCAAAGAAAAAGGGACGGCTTTCAAATACGCGTACGTTCACGATCCGGCGTCGTTGCTTCTGCGGGCGGGCGCCGCACTTTTCGATGGGATTCTCCTCCTTTTCTATGCGATAGTCCTCACCCTGCTGTTTTCTCTCGAAATCAAAGCCGGCGTGGACGCAAACATGGCATTTTTGCTAACTTTTGTCTTCTTATTCACCGGAATTCTCCTGTACTACGGAATAGCTCTTGGCGTTTATGCGCAGACTTTCGGAATGTGGTTCTGGGGAATAATGATAGTTTCTTCAGATATCGGCGAGGTTTTTCTCGGCAGAGCCTACTTCCACGTCGTTATGATGATCCTTCTGGGCATTGCCGCTCCTTTTGTAGTGTATCTCAATCCTAAAAAAAGATCCTTGCACGAATACATAAGCGGAACAAGAATAATACGAATCGCCGCCCGCCCAAAGTCCTGAACTTCTAGGCGAACAAAGCAAAAATCAGGAACAATCCGCCGCAGAATTATGAAAGCGTAGCGCTGTTGCTTGAAGAGTATAAGTTCAGTAAACCCGTCCTCTTACTGAACTTATACAAGTAAATATTCACCGAAAAGACAGGGTTCGGTGAATATTTACGGAGTGTATGTCTGCGAATTTCGCAGTTTTGTAGGAAGTAGAATTTAGAAAGTAGAAAACGATAAAGAAGTTCTAAAGTTCTAAAGTGCGGGAGTGCGAAAGTAAAGAATGAAAAATGGAGTTCAGTGGTAAATATTCGCTGAACCTTAAAAATATGCGCAAATATCAACCTAAATTGCTATAATTCATTGTCCGTCCCGGAGGGACGCGTTGGGAATAGGCAGGCGTTTCAACGCCTGCATAAATGCATAAATAAAATACGCATGCCGTCAGGTATGCGGCGAAATTAAAAATGTCCAATATGATGATATACTCTATAAGGCTTAAAATTGCGCATAGACGAGTTAGATTGCGGATTGGATTTTTTCGTTCCGACTGATGGGCGATATGAATA
>JAGVIF010000008.1 GCA_020056205.1 Lentisphaeria bacterium
AAAAAAGTAACTCGGGTCTATCTGACCCGATAGTCGCGGGTCAAATAGACCCGCGCTACCTCGAAATGCGCATTAACTTAGCGCCATTCGGGTCGGGGTTGGTATCGCTTTGTTTGTAGTAGGCGAATTTATACGCCGTTCTTGATAACGCGCAATAAATTGCGCTACTACGAACGGACTTCGCATTTTATTTGTTGTTATCCTGTCTCCTCCCTTGAAACTGCTGCTTTTTAAGGAATTTCAAAGTTTATGAACACCCAATTTCCAATTTTAGATCTTTAACAACCCTTCAACAAGCTCAGGGCAGGCGAATTACACGAATGATTTTCTTATATTTAAAACTTTGACGCTCTGATACTCTGACACTCTGACACATTGACACTCTCAATCTTTCGCACTCCCGCACTCTTAGTATTTGATGATTTAAAGATTTGGAGATTTGGAGATTTTATAATTTTAAAAACTTTCGCATTCCCGAACTCCCGCACTTTATAACTTTAGCACTTCTCAATCCTCCCAATCCCTCACGGATTCAGGGTCTTGTGCTCATAACTCACCTGTCCGGCCGAATTACGTTGAAAAATTATCACATCGCTGATTCCTTTTCGGGCGAGCGATTGATCGTCCGGCGGGAAATCTAATCCGAGAAACTCAGTTCCGCGAACTATTCTCATCTCTTCCGAAGATACGAAAATCTTTTTTGGATAGGCTCCATATGCCGCCCTAAAAAACATTATGCTTGCGACATCTCTCGCCGATTCTCCGTCAAAACCGCGAAAGAGAAGAAAAATGTTTCCGGACGGATTTACCGCGTCTATCAATTTGTCTATCCCTGTGGCAAAGTATATAGGGCTTTCGTCCTTGTCAATCACGATTTTACGCAGGACTTTGACGAGAGAAAAATCAAATGCGAGAAGCGCGAGATTTATCAACAGCGCGGAGGACAGAAAAAAGTAAAGGGCTCTGCGTCTCATGTTTTAACAGCGGATTTATTCATTTTTCCATTGGCATCCTCTAAAGAATGAGGATGAAAATGGACGTAAACCTCGATCATTCCGTCAATTGACTCAAGAATTTGCTTTTCCAAAGCGCCTGCGATCTTGTCGCCTTCCGTCACGGAAAGCGTTCCGTCAATCCCTATGGTGATATTTGCGACAAGATAAGGCCCAAAGCGATGAGTTTTTATGTCTCCCACTCTTAAAACGCCTCTAACACTAAGAGCGCTTCCCCTTATGGCGGAATCAAGCTTCTTATCAGGAACCGTGAACATCAACTCGTCGGAAGACTCCATTATTATTTTTATCCCTGTCTTCAGAATCAGGATTGCAACTATCGCTCCGGCTAAAGGGTCAAACCATTTCCACCCGTAAAGACTGAATATTATCCCGATAGACACGGCAATAGAAGAAAAAATGTCGTTCCTGTGGTCGCAGGCCAGTGCCATAATCACCGAACTTCCGTAACGTTCGCCCGTTCTTTTTGTGAAAAAATAAAGAAAAGCCTTTATTACGGCTGTCGCGGCGGCTACGCACAAAACATAGGCGGCAGGACCGGAGTTTTCAACCTCTCCTGAAAATATATTGAATGCGTCAACGACCGAATCCCAAAACACGGCCATAGAGGTAGTTATGACAAAAGCGCCGACGATCAGCGCGGCAATGCTTTCCATCTGCCTGTGGCCATACGGATGTTTTTCATCGGCGGGTTTGTGCGCGATGTCAATAAATATTTTCACCACGATATAATAAATGACATCCGAACTGGAGTTTATGCCGTCCGCAAGGAGAGCTCTGCTGTGTCCGAATATCCCGGCAAAGGTTTTAGAGAGCGCCAAAAAAATATTGAAGAAAAGTCCTATATTGACCGCTTTCTTTGAAGCGTTTTTTGCTTTGCCCCCATCGGAATCAGAAATATTTTGCCGTAGAGCCGTCATATCATATTAGTATTTGGTGATATAGAGATTTAAAAATTTGGATATTTTTCATTCGATGTTGAATGTTCGATGTTCATAGTCTTTTCCATCTTACTTTTTCCCTTTCCCCTTCCCTTTTCCTTTCTACTTTTTTCACTCCCGAACTTTCGCGCTCTTAGTATTTGGTGATTTAGAGATTTTTCAATCTTCAATCACCCAATCATCCAATCGTCAACGCTCTGGCACTTTGACACCCTGACACATTGACACTCTCAATCTTTCGCACTCCCGAACTGCTGTTATGTATTTTTGTTTCGTTCGGGGTCGGGGTCGGTATCGCTATCGGCATCGGTATCAATTCCCAATTCCAGATTGCCGATTTCAAAATTCTTCATCGCAGAGACACAGAGACATAAGGGACACAAGGGACGCAAGGGACACACGAAAATTTAGAATTTAAAATTTAGCGTCCTACTGCGCTTTGCGCATTTTTATCAATAAGAAACTGCCAAGAAAGAGACACGCTAACCTGTCTGCGTGCGGGCACGCACAGGCAGAAGCTGTGAACTCCAACGGCAGTT
>JAGVIF010000469.1 GCA_020056205.1 Lentisphaeria bacterium
CGAAAAAAGTAACTCGGGTCTATCTGACCCGAGAGTCGCGGGTCAAATAGACCCGCGCTACCTCGAAATGCGCATTAACTTAGCGCCATTCGACCCCGACCCCGAAAAAAGCGGCAGTTTCGAAGGAGAAAAGGAAAATGAACATCGAACTTTCAACATTGAACATCCAACATCGAATATAGTGAATTAATATGCCAAAAAACGATGACGGCTACATTCTTGACAAATTCAGGAAGACAATAAATCTGCTTTCTCTCGGGCAAACAAAGAGGAAAAGATTTTCAGAGGACAGTCTCGCCATTGTGAACACCCCCGCTCTGCTCGGGAAAAGGGACGCCCTCTACGAAAACGCCATCTCCCTGCTGCAAAAAGATATGTTTTCAATGAACGCGCCGGACAGGAGCCGCGCATACGAGAAAGCGCTCTCATATCTTATCTCAGGGATAGAAACGGGAGAACAGATATTTTTCGCCGAAAATTTCAAAGAGAAGGAAAAACACGAAAACAGCCCTCTCAACCACTATATGCTGCTTCTTGCCGACACGGTGCAGTCAAGCTTCGTCCTATGCAATCATGGCCTTGTCTATGAGGGAGAAAAAGATAGCATAAGCGATTTCATCGGAGGAAAGGCGACCATTCAAATCAAGGCCGATGTTGTCGTTTTTCTTGGAGCTGAAAAAAAAGTTCTCGACTGCGCGAAATCGCTGATAGAAAAAGCCGTTCCATCAATAGAAAGTTATAAGTCTCTTTTGAAAAAAACTATGTCTAAAGAAGATGAGGTCCGTTACAAAAGGGCCTATTCTGAATTTATCGAAACGGAAAGGGAAACGGAGCAGGCATGAATACATATCAGTGTTCGCATTGCGGAGAAAAATTTGAAAGCGAATCCGGTTTGTCGGACAAAACGATTCCGTGTCCGCATTGCGGACAACTTGTGGTTCTGCCGTCTTCCAATCTGAAAGACGGCGCTGTAATAGGCGGCTTCAATATAATAAGAAAAATCGGCGAAGGCGGAATGGGAAGCGTTTATCTCGCAAAACAAATATCCATGAACAGAAATGTCGCCCTGAAAGTTCTATCCAAAAATATGACCGGTGATAAGGATGTCATAGAACAGTTCAGGAAAGAAGTCCAATTGTCTGGAAAGCTGGAACATCCAAATATTGTTCGCGCGATAGACGCAGGGGAGACGGAAAAATACTATTACATGGCCATGACATATGTGGACGGCGAGGACTATCAGAAAGCGCTTGACAGAAAAAAGGTCGTTCCTGAAGCTCAAGCCCTCAATAGTGTCATAAAAATAGCCGAAGTTTTGTCGTACGCATGGGAGAAACACAGCCTTCTGCACAAAGACGTAAAGCCCGGCAATATAATGATTAACAGAAAGGATGACGTTTTCCTAGTGGATTTGGGCATAGCTCAAAGTTTTGATTTCAAGAAAAAAGATGCGGATGGGCATGCCTTTGGCTCTCCGTTCTACATGAGCCCGGAACAGGCGCAGAGACTCAACCTCGATTGGCGAAGCGATCTGTATTCGCTCGGCGCGACTCTTTACCACATGACAGTAGGCCTCCCTCCGTATGACGCAAACACTGTTTCAACAATAATAGACATGCATACGTCGGCGCCGTTTCCGGAGCCGAAAACGAGAAATCCATCCGCCAAATTATCGCCGGACACCATTTCGTTAATGAAAAAAATGCTTGCGAAAAAGGCGGAAGATAGGTTTGGCTCGTGGAAGGAGTTCATAGATTCCGCAAACGCTGTCAGCGCAGTTCTCAAAAAAGCGCCAAAAAAGAAAGTTGCCCCGAATAAACCGGCCGCTCAAAAAAAGAACGGCGAAAGATTCGCGATTTTCGCATTGCTGAGCGGAGTCGCAGCCATCGGAATCGTATGTTTTATCATCGCCTACAAGTTTCACGTCAACAACATAAACAACAAGGCGCTTGCGGCGCTGCAAAAGGCTGAAAATTACCTCTCGAAATTCCCGGGCGACTACGACGGAGCTCTTGGCCCATTCGGGCAGGCGCTGTTCATGTCCAAAAATACCGGACACCACGACATCGCGCAAAGACGTTATGCCGAAATAAAGAAAATGGCTGAAGACAAGAGCGAAAAACTCCGATATTTCGACAAAAAACTTGATGAAGCGCAGATAAAGGCGGCGGAGAAACAATACACCGAGGCGCTGGAAATATTAAGAGGAATAGAGAATATTGACGATTCCAGCCGGAGAAAAACTATTGGACTGCTCATCATGGAAATTGAAAAAATAATCAACGAACAAAAATAGGAATCACGCATGAAAATAAAAAGCATTCTTTCGTGCATAAACTGCGAAAAGAAATACAAGCCTGATGAAATCCGTTACAGGTGCGAATGCGGGGGGCTTCTTGAACTGACGCGCGAACTTGGCTCGGTGAAAGCAAATCAACTTCTCGACCTCTGGGAAAAAAGGCGGCGCGCAAAAAGAGGCATTGATTCTTCGGGAGTGTGGCGATACAGAGAACTTATCCTTGATCTGCCGGAAAAATTTATAGTCTCAAGACAGGAGGGGAACACGCGCCTGTACGACGCCGGAAAATCCGCCGAATACGCGGGAATACGCAATTTCCTCTTAAAACATGAAGGTGAAAATCCCACCGGCAGTTTCAAAGACCGCGGGATGACATGCGGGATAAGCGCCGCCAAAATGTTAGGCGCGAAAATTGTCGCATGCGCGAGCACCGGGAATACGAGCGCAAGCATGGCGTCATACGCGGCAATAGCGGGAATGAAAGCCTTAATATTTATTCCGGACGGGCAAATAGCCTGCGGCAAACTTGCGCAGGCTCTTGCCTACGGCGGACTTACAATGCAAATCGGGGGTGATTTCGATACGGCGATGGAACTTGTCCAAAATATCTGTTCCGAATTGAACATATACCTTCTGAACTCCATAAATCCGTTCAGGATTGAAGGGCAAAAGGCAATTTGTTTTGAAACACTGCAGCAACTCGACTGGGAAGTTCCGGACTGGTTCATCGTCCCCGGCGGAAATCTTGGAAACAGCAGCGCGCTCGGCAAAGCCCTTATGGAACTACATCAAATCGGCGTTATCAAAAAAATCCCGCGGATAGCCGTAATTCAGGCCGACGGAGCCAATCCATTGTATAAGATGTGGACGACAGGGAAGAGCTTCGCTCCGGTGAAAAATCCGGAAACCATAGCCACGGCAATAAAAATTGGCAATCCCGTCTCATGGGAAAAATCTCTAAAAGCCGTGAAATGGAGCAAGGGGACGGTAGAACAGGTCTCTGAACAGGAAATAATGGACGCCAAGGCAATCGTTGACGCTTCGGGAATAGGAGCGGAACCTGCCTCCTGCTGTTCCGTGGCCGGAGCAAAAAAACTTGTCGAAAAAGGCATAATCTCAAAAAATGATTTCGTGGTCGGAATATTGACCGGAAATATTCTCAAGGACCCCGACGCTGTAGTCTCATACCACAGCGACACCTTGAGGGATAAAGGCATCATAGGCAATTTTGCCAACAGGCCTCTAAAAATAAAAGCCGATGTCGAAAGC
>JAGVIF010000306.1 GCA_020056205.1 Lentisphaeria bacterium
AATGAATATTAAAATTTCAAAAGCAATTGTTATTGAAAAACCGCGTCATGCGGCATTCCGAGATATCGCATTGACGGAAGTTACGCCTGACAGCATCATCTGCAAGACACGGATGAGCGCGATCAGCAGCGGAACCGACATGAAGACCTGGCGCGGGGAACAGCATCCCGAAAACCTTTATTATCCGTGCGTGCCGGGATATGAAAACGTTGGGGAAGTCGTCTGGGTAGGGACTGATGCGGATCGTTCATTCAAAGCCGGCGACCGAGTTATGATCAATGAATGCCGCCAGTTCGGAAATGTCTGCGGAGCTTGGGGCGGCAATTCAGGCTACGTGATTAAAAACAAGATTACCGCTTCGGCGCCATTCGATGCACTGGCGAAAATTCCTGACAATGTTTCGGATCGCGACGCGGTTCTTGCGTATCTGGCATGCGTCTCCTTGAAGGGCATATACCGGCTCAGTTTGTCTCCCGAAGAAACCGTCGCCGTCATCGGAGCCGGGATGATTGGGATTAGCGCCGTCCAGATCCTGAAGATCCTGTGTCCCGGTATCAAGGTGGTCTGCATTGAGCGCAATGCTTTCCGCCGTTCGATCGCCGCAAAATATGCAGATGCCGTTTTTTCATCGGAAGAAGGAGTGGAAAAGTTGCGCGAATATACCGGCGGCAAAATGGCTGACAAGCTCATTGAATGTTCCGGAAACGCCGCCGTAGTCGGCACTCTCCACAAGTATATCAAGGACGGGGGCTGGGACAAGGACGATGAACCTGCGCATATTCATCTGCAGGGCGACTATCCCGATAGAATTATCATGGATTCCTATCACAGATGGTTCACCAAAAACTGCACGATCACAATGACCTGCGCCCTGAAGAGAGGTTGCAAGGAGCATATTCTCACTTGGATGAGCGAAGGTAAATTCGACACTTCGGGAATACCTGTGGAAATCCATCCCGCGGAAAAATGTGCCGAGATGTATAAATATGTGGATTCCAAGGGTTCCGATGTTTTCAAGGTACTCTTTGACTGGAAAGGAGCGCTGTAAAATGATTTTTGGAAATGCGGCATGGGGATTTCGTGAGACACCTCTGGAAAAACAACTCCGGATCACAAAAAAAATGGGGCTGGAGAATCTTGAACTCAGCATCGGAGGGCATCATAATGATTATGTCCGGCTTGATGCTGGAGATGAAATTATTCAGGAAGCAAAGGAGCTTTTCAATCGCTACGGAATAAAACTCCTCTGCGGCTCCGCCAGCAACGATTTCACGCATGAGTCCGAATCGGAATGCCTGCAGGAACTGAAAAGGGTTGAAAAGGCCATTGACATCGCGGGAAAACTCGGCATCGCCCATGTCCGTATCTTCGCAGGATTCAGCCCAGCCACCGATGTTGCGGGAAAACGCTGGGATAGGATGATAAGCTGCCTGTCTGAAGCCTCGGAACATGCCTCGTCCCTGGGCGTTTCGGTGGCCGTTGAAACCCATGGCGGAGTTGAGTCGGGGCCCGGAGGCGTGAGGCATTTCCACAGCACGTCCAGCAAGCCGGAACTGCTTCTAAAAATGATGAGCGGGCTTCCCCCTGAAGCAAAAATCGTTTTTGATCCGGCGAATTTAGGCGCGGTCGGAATGGATGAAGATGAAATAATCAGTCTCTACCGAAAACTGAAGTCCAAAATCGCATATATGCATCTCAAGGACTTCAAACGTTCCCCTTCCGGAGGAGGCCTTTTGATTCCGTGCGCCTGCGGTGAGGGGCGGCTCGGCTGGGAAAAACTTATGAGCGCATTCTCCGGATTTTCAGGCATCGGAATGATTGAATACGAAAACACCAAAGATGTTCAAGATGGGTTGAACCGTTCACTGGCTGTTTTGAAGCGGTGGAGCCGCAAACCAAAGGAATAGGCACAAAGGCACAAAGGGCGCAGAGTCTTGGAGGGATTCAGCAGTCAGAATAAAATGCAAAATCCGTTCGTAGTAGCGCAATTTATTGCGCGTTATCAAGAACGGCGTATAAATTCGCCTACTACAAACAAAGCGATACCAATTCCGATACCGACCCCGACCCGAATGGTGCTAAGTTAAGGATTTCGACAAAAGTAACTCGGGTCTATCTGACCCGATAGTCGCGGGTCAAATAGACCCGCGCTGCCTCGAAATGCGCATTAACTTAGCG
>JAGVIF010000012.1 GCA_020056205.1 Lentisphaeria bacterium
CAAAGTGGGAAGGGCATACGATCGTCCCTTGAGCTTTGAGAATGTCCAAAAGACGGACGCCGAGCGTATTTTCAATTTCCTGCTGACATCCAAAAACAGGCCGGGCCTTGGCGATATCAGGGCGCTTGAGGACTTCGTAATGCATTATCTCTGCCTGAAATGCGGCGAGCACGGCATCCGGATGAAGTTCCACACCGGGTTGCAGGAAGGCAATGGAAATGTCATCACAAACAGCAGGGCCGCTCTTATGGCCAATCTGTTTACGAGCTATCCCCAAACCGGTTTCGACATCTACCACATCTCCTATCCATACCAGGATGAACTTGTTACAATCGCAAAAAATTTCCCGAATGTGACAGTCAATTTCTGTTGGATGTGGATTATCAATCCGGCGGCCGCGCGCCGCGCGCTCTCGGAGATGCTTGACGCGGTTCCCGCGAACAAGATACATGGTTTCGGCGGCGATTTCAGCTTCGTCGAAGGCTCGTACGGCCACGCTAAAATAGCCCGGCGGGAAATTTCCCGCGTGTTAGCCGAGAAAGTCGGGGAGCATCGCTTCTCCGAGGACTACGCGATATGTATCGGGCACATGCTCTTGAGAGACAATGCGTTGGACAATTTCGGGCTTGCCGCCCGCAGGGTAAATATTCACTGAAGGGACGGGAGTTCAGTGAATATTTACTTGTATAAGTTCAGTAAAAGGACGGGGTTTACTGAACTTATACACTACCTCCTTATTGTATCACTAATTTTTCTTTTATGCATTATTTGCCATTCAGGTGCGAATGCGGACTCCGTTCCCGCAGAATCTCAAAAACAGAGTTTAACCAAGAATATTGAAATAATGCCGTCAGACAAAGGACTCTGCGGAAAAATTGAATCAGTCCCTTCTTTCGAGACATGCAGCATCTATCTTCCATACAACGGAGAGCCGGCTTCCAGCAGGACAATTTTCCGTGAAAAAAATATTGGCGAATGGCAGAATGCCTTTATGCTCGTGAAAATCGCCTCCGACAAAATGTTCAGGGGAAGCATTGTCAATCTCAAGGAAAACACTGAATATGAAATCAGGATTCAAGCGCTTGACCGTGACGGTAATGTTGTCGGGTACGCTGAAGAACGTTTCAAGACTTGGACTTCTGACGCGCCCGTCGGGAAAACAGTTAAAATCAAAGACATAATGTCTGACGACGCGCTTGTGATAAAAGCGCAGAGAGGCTCTGCCGACGGCTGGATAAAATATGTCGGCGAGAAAGATTTGACGCTAAAAGGAAATAGAAGCCTCGATTCAGCCGTTATTGTGGAGAATTCAAGTTTCATCATCCTTGAGGGCGTTGAAATCAGGGGTGGCAGGAATCATGGCATAAATGTTGTCAATTCAAATGATGTCAGAATTATAAACTGCGACATATCCGGGTATGGCCGGGTAGGAAAACAAGATTTTTCCAAGGACGGAAAATTTTATGATGAAAAAGGAAAAGCCATCCATGGCGATTCCGGAGTGTTCGTGAATTATTCTAAAAATGTCGTGATAGAACGCTGTTATATCCACGACCCTCGCGGAAAAACCAACACATGGTATTATTCTCATCCGGCCGGGCCTGATCCCATTTTAATTCAGTCGCTCGGCGGAACTGTGATCAGATATTGTGATTTCATCGGAAGCGACCAGCATGGATGGATGGACGGTGTCGAGTCCACAGAAAACGGAATGCCTGACGGCGGATTCAACAGGGACGGAGATATTTACGGCAACTTCTTCGCTTTTGGGAACGATGACGGGTTCGAACTTGACGGCGGACAGATGAACGTGAGAGCTTATGGCAACAAGATTGAAGGCTTCCTGTGCGGCATCAGCACAGCGGCGAATCTCCGCGGCCCTTCTTATATCTATAGAAATATTATCGTTAATCTTAGAGATGAGTACGGCAGAGTTGGAAGCGTGATAAAGAACGGCGGCGGCTCCACATATTCAAAAGGCATAAGCTTCTTTTTCAACAACACGTTTGTCACCGATGGCAGCGGAATAGACGGTGTCGGTTTTGGCTACGATGAGGACAGGGTATTATATAAAGGGGTTTCCCGAAACAACATCATTGAATGCACAGGCGCGCCCATTTCGGACGCCTGCAAAATTCCCGAAACTGATTTTGACTATGATATGCTTTTCAACTACGGCAATATGGAGCCTTTCTGCGCGAAGGATGGCGCTGAAAAACATGGGATAATCGGAGCCCCTGCCTTTGTGAATAAAGAAAATTGCGATTTAAGACTTGTTCAGGGGAGCCCCGGAGTGGATGCCGGAACTGTGATAGATAATTTCACTTCGGAATTTGCGGGTTCCTCCCCGGATATCGGCGCATTTGAACACGGCAGAACTTCTCTCATCCCCTATCGGCCTGTACCGCTTCAACCGGAAAAAACGCAAATTAATCTTGTCTATAGCATTTCCGGTCAGATTCCATCTGATAAACTTACGGTCAAATGTATTTCAGACGGTGAATATTCAAAAAGATTTACTGTTGTCGCGAATGAAGATTTCAAGTGGATTGACGTGAAACCGGTTTCGGGGACGTTCAGGAACGGACAGAGCATTGATTTCACGGTCAGCATAGATAAAAACTATATTCGCGGAACAGGACTCCACAGAGGAGTTTTCCTGATCAGGCTTGAGAATGGATATTCAGTTCCTGTAACTTGTTATGCAAAAGTCTTCGGAGGGATTTTCTCAAAAACACTTGATGCTAAGTTGTTCCCGGGTTCTGAATCATATAAAAAGATTCCGGATGCTGAAGCGTCAGGCGGCGAATGCCTTCTCTCTGAAAAGGATAAGAACAGCGATAAATACCTGGGCTTAAGTGTTGATATTCCTAAAACTGCTGATTACTATCTGTTTGCAAGGATAAAATGCCCGGCGCCGATCGGCGAGCATGATTCATTTAAAATATCCATCAACGGGGGAAGTTACATCGCCGCTCATCTGAAGGGCGGGGCTGACTGGCATTGGTCTCCTGTTTCAACCGAATACGGCAAAGGGGGGCTCTGCAATATAAAATTGTCAAAGGGAACACATAAAATTAAAATCGCCCCGAGGGAATCACTTTTTCTGGATACTTTCATAGTAACATCAGACCCGCTTTTGCCGGGAAGTGTAAAATAATTAGATGAGCCAGTTGCAAAACTCATAAACCGCGCCGTTGCAGATGCCATCGGAGGGCTCGCAAGTATTTTGCGACTCGTCTGAATTTCAGAATCTCCTTCATCG
>JAGVIF010000452.1 GCA_020056205.1 Lentisphaeria bacterium
AGCGTCCTACTGCGAGTTTCGCAGTTTTATCAATAAGAAACTGCCAAGAAAGAGACACGCTAAAGCTGTGAACTCCAACGGCAGTTTCAAAGGAGGAGACAGCAGTCGGAATTTCCAATTGCCGATTTTTAACCACAAAATACATGAATTATTTCCGATTGCCAATTTCCGGTTGCCGATTGAACCGCAAAACTTAGGTTAATATTCACGCGCTATAACACGGATTCCTTTCTAAAAGACAATGAAAGTTCAGTTTTTTCCGCGCATTTTCGCATTTATCATAGCGCCCATTGGGACGGCATCGTCGCCGAGTTCCGATATAACAAGGCAGGTATTTGAAGATTTTTTCCCAAAAAGATTTTCAGAGAATCCCTGTTTTATCGGTTTTATTATGGAGTTGCCGAGGGCTTCGACTACCCCTCCCCCATAGACTATGCATTCCGGGTCAAGGATGGAGACAACATTCGCTGTGGCAAGGCCGAGCATGTAAAAACCATCTTCCAAAACTTCCCTGACAAGTTCATCTCCATCAAAATATGCCTCGGCCAAATCGCTGCTCCTCAAATTCTTGAATTTCGCGCTGCTCGTCTTGGATAAGACAGTTTTTCTATTTTTTGATTCGACATTTTTATGCAGGGTTGCGGCGAAGGCCGTCTTACTGCAGTATGCCTCGAGGCATCCGCGTTTTCCACAGCCGCATTTTCGTCCATTAAATTTTATCGTCTCATGACCGAGTTCGCCGGCCAAACCCCGCGCCCCTCTATACAATTCTCCGTTAATTATTATTCCGCCCCCGAGCCCGGTTCCAACAAAAAATCCGACGACATTCTTAAAAGGTTTTGCGGCTCCTTTGACATGTTCAGCCAGCGTTCCGCAGTTTGCGTCATTTTCTATAACAAGTTCTCTGCCAAGTGTTTTCGACATAATTTTTCTTATCGGAATATTTTTCCAGCCAAGAGCGGGGGAAAGGAACGCCTCGCCGCTTTGCGGATCTATTGATGTCGGGACGGCCACTCCGAGATCAACGATGTCGCTCCATTTTGCTCCGGCCTTCTCCAAGGCGTCATCTGCCAGATTTTTTATCGCGCCGCAGGTCTCTTCCGGGGTTGCCCCGCCTTTTAAAGTCTTTCCTTTCGCCCTCGAAAGAATATTATAGTTATTGTCAAGGACAAGCACAAGAACCTTCGTTCCTCCGACATCTATCCCCATATTGATTTTCATGTATTTTTCCTTTTTTTCTTATTTGACCAGAAAATATAACCATAGTTCGGTTTTGACTTTTGCAACTGGCTCCTTAGAAAATAACGAGCCTCATGTCTTTTTCAAAGGGAAAAACAGGCATTTGCTATAAATATTCATTGAGGCGGGCTTCGTCCGCAACCCAAAAGAATAAAGGAAGGGTTCACCGTTCACCGTTCAGGGTTCAACGGAGAAAGGGAAAATGAACATCGAACATTCAACCGTGGAGCAAAAGTTTTTTAAGCCTCTTGCAGAGTTCCATTATCGAGGTCTCGCCTTTCTCGTAGAGGATGTCCGAGATATTTTCGGCCTCTGAGAAATCATGCGACTGCGGACTGAGCCCGGTATAGACGACTATTGGCGGACAAGTCAGCGGCATAACCTTGCGCACTTTTTTAATGAACGACAAGCCCTCGCTCCTGCCGTCAATGCTTATATCGCTTACGATAATATCAATGTTTCCTGAGAAAACTTCGGTTTCCGCATCGCCTTTGTTGTAGCATACGACGCAGTTAGTTCCGAGGACGGAAGCGAATATTTTCCGCATTATCCAAGCCAAATCTCTATTGTCTTCAAAAAGAAGTATCATACCCGAACCTGTTTTTATCTTTTATCGTACGCCTCTGCGGGGAGGTGAAGCATTTTTCGGGCCAAACCATGAAAAAAAAGTTTTTTTATGGAATTAGTGGATTTTTGTGATACTTCGTCAAGACAGTTGCGTCTTTTTCTCCTATGACAATCATATCTTCTATCCGCACTCCGCCGAAATCGGGATAATACAGACCTGGCTCTATTGTTATAACGTTTCCTTTTTGGAGCGGGGCGTCATTTTTCGGAGAGATACGCGGCTCCTCGTGTACATCAAGACCAACTCCGTGCCCGAGTCCATGAAAGAATCCGCAGTTCAAAGCTCCCTGCTTTCCTGTTCTGAATCCTTGCGATTTTATATAATCGAAGGCTATTTGATGAAGCTTGGAGGCTTTTATGCCGGGTTTAGCTTTCTGAGCAGCCAAAAGGACAACCTCCCTAAGAGTTTCATGGATTCTTGAAAATCTGTGAGTCGCTTTCCATTTCACGAATGTCCGCGTTATATCGCCCCAATACAAAGTCGAATCGCGCGGAAAAATGTCTATCACAATTGGAACTGACGACTTTAGAAAGCCCGTTCCCCTCTGATGAGGATCAGCGGATTGAAGGCCGCACGCGACTATAGTGTCTTTTGAAAACGCCCCGTTGGAAACTATCTCCATGTCAATCATGCGCCTCAACATTCCGGAAGAAAGTTTCTCCCCGTGCCAAGTTATGAAACCGTTTTTGTCAACACGGGATTCAGAAAGAATATTCTCGGCCTTTTTCATTGCGCTCTCAGCTGTTTCAAGCGCCGTTTTAATTTTTGACAGTTCGGAGGCGGACTTGACCTCGCGGCGCGGAAAAAGGGAGCCTTCAACCGGTTTGAGGCTAATGCCCTCCTTTGTTAATTTTGTTGCAAGCCCGAGCGGAAAATCAAATGGAACGGCAAATTTTTCCGCTCCGCGCCCGGAAGAAAATCTTTTCACTATTTCAACGGTGTTTTCGTTGCGAATTTCGCAAACGAGCACTCCTTTTTTCTTTTCTTTCAGCGCCCTGCCGTATTCCAGAGGCGAGACAAAAATCCTCTTGTCGGCGGCGCGCTCAAGATAAATAAAATTATCCGGAGCGCTGAACCCCGAAGCGTAATAAAGGTCGGAACTTTTTTCCGTCGAGGATATTATCAATTTCCCCTTTTTTTTATATTCAGTGTTTATCATAAAAGACGTTAAGGGTCATTATTGAGCATGTCTACGATTGGAAATATGCGCAAATGTCAACCTAAATTGGTATAAATTCGTAATTCGTAATTCCTAATTCTGCTCTTCACCGCAGAGACATCCCGACGCTTTGAGGATCGGGATAAACTCCGCCCGCAGAGTTTTATTTCTTTATTTCAGA
>JAGVIF010000266.1 GCA_020056205.1 Lentisphaeria bacterium
GTGCGCGCGCAAACGGCCGACGGCGGAGAACCATGCGCCTTCACCTTGAAAAAAATTCTGCTCAACGAAAAAGACGTAAAATCCGTGTTTAGAGGCGATTGCGCCTTTTTCCAATGCGAAAGAGAAATAAAACGGGGACAACTCTTGTATAAAATCGGCGAAAGTTCCTCCCCCGATCCGGCAAAATTCAAGACCTTGCCAATCAAAGCAAAAACTAAAATTGACATTTCAATTGAAGTTGCGGAAAATTACATCGAAGCGAAAATAAATTCTGAAAATATCTGGAGGAAACAGGCAGCCCTCAAACCCGCGTTGAAACATCCTCTTTCAAACGAGACACTCGAAAAGATTTTTTCAGAGGCGAACTCGGACACTTTGCGCGCCGGGAACGTAAGCGCGCAAACAAAGGGAAACTTTTTCCTGCCTCTGAGCATCCTGAAAGAATTGCGCAGGGAATTCTGGAAGTGGGCGGAAACTTTGCCTTTGAGCGACTCTTCGCAGAAAAAGGCGTCAACTCAACTGAAAAAATTCATCGCCGATTACAAACCCGGCGCGGATTTTTCGGAAAAAATTGAAAATGTTTTTATGTCCGCGCCCGGACATCAATCCGCGCGTGAAAACGGCGTCAATTGTTTCCGCCTCGAAGATTATAATCCGAATGAAATCCGCGAAAAAGATGAAATTATCCTGCCCTCTTTCACTCCGGAAAAGGAAATTCCGGCATTGCATAAAAAAATCGGAGAACTGCTTCGCCGCGGAATCCGCAGATTCAGGCTAACCTCAATTTCACAGTTCGAGCTTTTCAAAGGACAAAAAAATATTTCGCTTGCCGCCTCATACCCTATTCAATCCTGCAACTCGTTGGCGGCCTTCGAATTTCGCAGACTCGGCGCGGAAAAAGTCCAGGTCTGGTGCGAACTGGAAAAAGGGGAAATAGAAAAACTCATCAAAATGAAACCTCCGTGCCGGCTGGAAATTCTGCGCAAAGCGCGAATCCCCATCCTGTTCACAAGAGGTAAAGTCAGAAATAAAATCTGCGAAATTCGCAAGCGCCGTTTTGATGTGATTAAAGAGGCGGACGATATCTACGCCCTCTATCCGCAGGATTTTCTGTCAATTCCAGAAACAGCAGGGACAGATAATTTTTACGACACCACCAAAATATCTGGCAAGCAAAGAGAAAATTCCTTCAACTACCACAGACAACTTTTCTGAGGAAAAATCGCGTCTTCTTCTTCCATTTGTTTTTCCTGAAAACTCATATATTTTGCCTCTCTTATAGCGGAGGGAAACTCGGAGTCGGTATCGAATGGCGCTAAGATAAAAACAATTTGAAGTAGCGCGGGTCTATTGACCTGCGACAGAGGGAAGGCTTCGGGTCAGATAGACCCGAGTTACTTGTTTGGCATAGGCCTTAACTTAGCGCCATTCGGGTCGGTATCGGAATCGGAATCGAAGGCGGCGCCGAGTTGTCGACAGTCTGTCGACAACTGAAACTCGAATCATCCGATAGGAAAAAATATGAGACCGACTGCGCCAATACTGAGGGAATGTTCCGAATAATTCAATTTTGAGAAAGAGCCTTATTTCCGGCTTATTATAGAGCCTATATTTATGGACATATTGTAGATTATGCTTATTCCGCGAAGCGGATATATGCAGGCGATTGAGACGGCTTTTGGGATCGAGACTTCGTCTTTTTTTAATTCCACTTTCAGCATCAGCGGGATGGACAAGACCCATATTATCAATGCGGCGACGACGATAAGTATGTGTACGTAAGATATGCTTTGTCCGAAAGGCAGGACGGCTTCAATCGGGAATTTTGTGAAATAATCGGTGATTGCGCCTCCTATGAACGGGCCTCCCGCAGCTATCAGCCCGACGATAGTCCAGTGTTCGGCTATTCCTATTCCGCGCCATTCTTTTTCGGCGAGGAAATTTGTCATATGAAATTGGCATACGCCGATGCCTGACGCGAACACGCCCATGGCAAACGACGCCGCGCAGACCACTACCACGCACTCTTGGGCCTCAAAAAGAAATCCGCCGAAATTCATCCGAACGGTTTCATCTCTCAAGAAAAACCACACTATCCACAAGAGCGGAATGACGAATAGGGCTATGCAGAAATATGTTCTGGCGCCTATTTTTTCTATCAGCCTTCCGTTAATAAAACCAAATATTGCCATGCTTAACAAGCCGCTTGCCGATATTATCGCGATTTGCGTGTAGTTGACATTGAAGTTTCTTTTGAGATATATCAGGCCGAAGTGTCCTATTATGCAGAGAGCCAGATACCAGAAGGCGTATGCCAGTGTCATATTTTTGAAATCCGAGTTTTTCATGGGAAGCAGAAGTTTTCCAAAATTCTCCGAAATTTTATCGGAAGAAATTCTTTTCACATCGGGGACTTTGAGATGAAGGACGATATCAAAGACTCCGAACATGGCGGCCACGAAGAATACGATCAGAAAACCTGTGTATGAGCCTCCCGTTTTTTCGGGCGATGGAAAAATATCAAGGACAATGCCTGAAGCCATAGTTGCCAGAAGAAACGCCAATATGGTAAAACTTTGTCTGACTCCCCAGTATCTTTCGCTTATCTTTTCAGGGATCAAATCCGACATCCAGTGCAGCCATACAGGGGTTGCCGCCTGGCCAAAACCGGCGCTGACACCGAGTATGAGCAACAATATGATCGCCGCCAGATTAGGTCTGTTCCACATGCAAAGTATCATTATTACAGGGGAAAACCATAGTATCCTGTTGGTCATGGAGAGGACTCCCCAGTATTTTTTTCTGCTTTTAAAATGCTCCGAGACTATGACGGACGGGATTTGAAAAATCGAGGCTAACTGGTGAAAAGTCGTGAACAGCCCGATCATGATCCCGCTACCTGTCATGCTCTCAAACAGCATTGTCGTAGGGATGCCATATGCCACGGCAAACCAAGCCATTCCAAGCATTCCCGCCAAAGTGCTCGTGAAAAGAGATTTTTTGATATCCTTTGCTTCCGTCGTATTTTTATCCGAAGTCATATTGTTTTGCGTCTGCCGATCCGTGTTTTTGTAAAAAAAGGATTAACCTATATGCGAAATTCGCAAAAAAAAGTATATCTTACGTAACAGAGCCAGTTGCAAAAGTTATACAAGAGAGCCAATTGCAAAAGTCAAAACCAGCGCCGATGAAGGAGATTA
>JAGVIF010000262.1 GCA_020056205.1 Lentisphaeria bacterium
ACTTGCGAGCCCTCCGATGGCATCTGCAACGGCGCGGTTTATGACTTTTGCAACTGGCTCAAAAGCAAAATCTTCCACCAAATAGCAATAGTTTACTCTTTACAGCCGCAATCACCGCCAGTATAGTAGACCCAATTATTAAAAGCGCAAATCTTTTCAGATCAGACAAAGAAGACAAGTCGCGAGCGCTAAGAAAGAGGTATGGCTATGGAGGGTCGTCCTTGCGACGACCGCGAAAAAAATAATCGGGCAAGGCCGCGAACCGTGAAAATAACCGGCCACGGCCTTGCCGAGCGAAGCGACGCTTGCCGGAGGCAAAACCGTGGCCCTCCACGCCTGCGGCGTAAAATGGAGCGCTCGCCGCGACCGCATCCTTTCGGGGAATATTTACTTATTATAGTATGAGAAAAATTAACGAGCATAGTGATTTTTTATAAAAAAAGGAGAAAAAAATTATGAACACACAGAATCTCGCTGTCTACGGCGGAAAAAGTTCGCTTCCTGAAGGAATGATAAAGGAATGGCCGCCCGTAGATGAAATAGACAAGGACCTGGTGATGAAATCGTTGATGGGGGGAAAACATGCCTGCGGTCCTAACTGTGGAGCGTTTCAGACGGAATTCGCAAAATGGAACGGAAACAAGTATGCGATTTTTACAAACAGCGGCACAGCGGCTCTTCACATGGGAATTTACGCCTGCGGCATCGGCGCCGGAGATCATGTACTCGTAACCGCCTATTCATGGTCGTCAAGCGCGACATGCATTCTTCACCACAACGCGATTCCGATATTTGTGGACATTGATTTTAACACGATAAATATGGACACCGATAAAATAGAGGCGGCAATAACTCCGAGAACAAAAGCCATTGTGGTTGTTCATCTGCATGGGCTTTCCGTAAACATGGAAAAAGTCCTCGCGATCGCAAAAAAACACAAGCTCAAGGTCATTGAGGACGCATGCCAGGGACACGGCGCCGAGTTCAGAGGGAGAAAAACCGGAAACTGGGGCGACTGCGGGGCGTTCAGCTTCAACCAGAACAAATGTCTCTGCTCCGGCGAGGGTGGAATGTTTGTCACCGACAACGAACAAATTTACAAGGACGCCCTCAAACTCTGGAGCTTCGGCGAAACCAGCACCCCATCTGAAAAAAGAGACTATCACGCCTACGCTCTCGGCTGGATGTACAGGGGCAGCGACCTCGTCGCCGCATTCGGACGCGCACAGCTTTCAAAAATTGACAAATACATGGAAATACAGAATGAAAACGCCGCAGTCCTGAATAAAAGACTTAAAGGACTTAAGGGGCTCATTCTCCCGTATGAACCCGAGCGCGGAATGCACAACTGGTACAACTACACCTGCCGGATAGACATGGAGTCCATCGGCTGGAAAGGCGACCCGCAAGTGATGAGAAACGCTGTGATGAAGGCTCTCCAGTGGGAGGGCGTTCCGGTCGGTGTCTGGCAGAGTTTCGCACTTCCTGATATGACCGTCTTCAAGGCTAAAAACGCCTACGGACACGGCTGTCCGTGGTCTTGCAACGGCGCCGGTGACGGAGTAGAATATAAAATCGAAAATTATCCGATGGCGGTGAAACACACAAACACCCACTTCGGGATGACCACCCCGCTCCGCGCCCCAAACCGCGCCAACGTGGCCGAAAAAGTCGCAGACGCGTTCATCAAGGTTTTTGAGAATATTGACAAAATCGTCCCGGAAAAAATTCTAAGAGGATAAAAACATGCATGGCAAATCAATTCTTATCGGATGGGCGTCCCGGGACATTACGCCAAATCAACCGGTAAATTTATGCGGACAATTCCATACGAGAATAACCGCTGTGATAAAAGACCCTGTTACGGTAACCGCGCTTGCGGTCTCAACGGAAGACAATGGCGACACAGCTTCTTCTTTCATATGGGTTTCATGCGACACCTGTATAATTCCAAACGCGGTGATTGATGTCGCCAGGCAAAAACTCAAAAGGCTTGCCAATGATTTTCCAGTTGGAAATCTGATTCTCAACGCCACACACACACATACCGCGCCGCAGATTGGAGACTTCTGGTATCCGCCGGCGCCGGAAGGCGCTATGACGCAAGAAGAATACACTGAATTTTTTACGGACAAAGTCGCCGAGGCTGCCGCCGAAAGCTGGAAAAATCGGAAACACGGCTTCATTGCGTATGGAATGGGCTATGCCCAGATAGGCCACGGTAGAAGAGCTGTCTACTTAGATGATCAGTCAAAGAGACCGGATTTTTGGGAATCACCCGGCACGAAAACAGAGAAAAACGCCAGAATGTACGGGAACACATGCGACGACAAATTTGACCACATTGAGAGCTACGCCGATCATTCGACACATTTCCTTTTTACTTTCGATGCAAAAAAGAAACTCACCGGCGCTGTAATCAATATCGCATGCACAGCGCAGGAAACCGAAAATCTGAATGAGATTTCCGCTGATTTCTGGCATGAAGCAAGAATTGCGCTGAGAAAACAGTATGGGGAAAAACTTTTCGTCCTCCCACAATCTTCCGCCGCAGGAGGCCTCTCCCCGCATCTGATGTTCAACAAGAAAGCCGGACAGCGCATGCTTGATATGAAAGGAATTTCTTCTCGTCAGGAAATAGCCAACCGAATCAAGGCGGCGTTCGACGATGTTTTCTCATGGGCTTCGAAGGACATGAAAGACAATCTTGCAGTAAAACATCTCTCCGAAACAATAGAACTTCCGAGAAGGATGGTTACAAAGGAAGAATACCTCAAAGTTAAAAAGGGGCTTTCTGAGCTTGAAAAGATTCCGCCTTCAAAAGCAAAGGATGCGGACGCAAGATCGCGGGAAGACTCCACTGTTTTTACCAGAAAAGAACGGTGTCAGCGCATACTCCAACGCTATCAGGAACAGAAAAAAAACAAAAATTACAAAATGGAATTGCATGTCATCCGGCTTGGAGACATCGCTCTCGCAGGCAATTCATTCGAACTGTTTACGGACTACGGAATTAGAATACAGGCGCGAAGTCCGGCAACGCAAACATTTGTCGTTCAGCTCTGCGGGACCGGAAGCTACCTGCCCACAAAACTGGCAGTGCGCGGCGAAAGCTACAGCGCCTGCGTCTATTGCAATGAGGTCGGGCCCGAAGGCGGAGATGTCCTTGTGAATGAAACAATCAAGATGATAAATACAATGTGGAAACAGAAATAGCCGGGGAGAGGGACAAAAAGGACAAAAGGTTCTAAGGCGGGATTCGCCCGCGACCCAAAAGAATAAAAAAAGGTTCAGCGTTCACCGTTCAGGGTTCAAGGTTCAGCGTTCAGAATAAATGAAGACAACAGCAAAAAGGAGTCAGCGTCCTACTGCGAGTTTCGCAGTTTTATCAATAAGAAACTGCCAAGAAAGAGACACGCTAAAGTCGAAGATCCCGAGCCGCAAGGCCTCGGGGCT
>JAGVIF010000327.1 GCA_020056205.1 Lentisphaeria bacterium
CGGCGCTCTCGTATGTTTTTATATTGATAGGCTCGCTGAAAATGCGGACCAAGGACATGAACTGAAATGATTTTTTTCATCTTTTTTACCCCTTTGTTTTTATTTGTTTTTTAACCTTCTTAATATCGCGTTAAATTAAAAATTATCAATTTTACCCGTTCTATTTGAAACATTCCGGCGTCGTAAGCTGGCGGTAAAAATCAGCATAGTGATCCTTTTTGTCAGAACTTCTCAAAGCAATCGCAGTTCTCGGATGTTCGTTCAGCATCCCGGTTATCATGTAGGGGATGAGATACCCCCACTCTATCTCTTTTTCCCGTAAATCAACGAAGACATCCTGTATTGCTTTCAGCACAGGTTCTATGTTGTATCTCGGATTCTTGAGCCATGCCAGCAGTAATTCGATAGGACAATTTCCCGCGCCTCTTCCTATGCCGTTCACCGTCGCGTCGCAGAAAGTCGCGCCGCATTGGACAGCCTCAATCGTGTTTGCGAAAGCGAGCTGCTGGTTGTTATGCCCGTGAAATCCTATCTTCTTGGTCTTTAATGATTTGCAAAAAATGTCAACAAGATGTTTCACATCGTCCGGATAGAGCGAGCCATAACTGTCAACAATGCTAACTGCTGTCGCATCAGTCTCCGCTTCTATTTCCTTAAGCCCTTCCGATAGGTCGTAACTATTCACAGTTGATATCGCCATTATGTTTATGAACGATTCATATCCCCTGCCCTTGACTAAATTCGCGAGCTCAACCGCTTTTCTGACATCCTTCAGATAAGTGGCCACCCTCACAAAATCAACGACCGACTCATCTTTCGGAAGAAAATCATCGGTCTCGACGCGCCCGATGTCAACCATCACGCCAAGTTTTATCGAATCCGGCTTTTTCGCAATCACCTTCCTTAAAACATCGTCCCTGCTGAAACGCCACGAACCAAATTCCTTCGGGTCAAAAAGCTTTTCTGACGCCCGATAACCTATCTCAAAAAAATCAGCCCCCGAAGCGGCTATCGCGGAGAAAACAGCCGATACCATCTCATCCGAAAACTTCCACTTGTTTATAAGCCCCCCGTCCCTGATCGTGCAGTCCACTACTTTAACACTTTCATTCGCAATCATGCTCATTCTTAAACTCCTTTTGAAATAACAAAAAACCCCGCGCAAGGCGGGGTTGAAAAAATATTTTACAATTGTCTCGTCAGTTCTCCACCTCAATCAATCGGAAGATCCTGATAGACTATATTATATATGTCATGATCGGGGCCGACAACAAATTCGGGTCTCATCCAAGGCCCGTATCCCCAGCCTGATTCATTCGGAGTGTCAGTTGCGCCAGGCATAGGAATCGGAAATGTCGCTACTTCAATAACGCCGACAACTTCTCTCGCCACAAAATAACCTATCCCCTTAAGAGACCCATAGGAGACGGCCGCCAACCCTCCATCCTCCTTGTTCACATCGTAGATCTTTATGGGAATCTCAAACACGCCAAAAACGACGTTGACTACGCCGCGCCCGAGTTTTCTAAAAGGATCCCCCGCCTGAACATTAATAGTTGAAATAACAAGAGCCACCACCGCGAGACAGATAAACTTTTTCGTCCTCGTCATAATTACCTCTTTTAATTTTTGAATATAATTTTTTATTCAAATTAAATAATGAATGAAAAGTGAATTTACAGCTTGAAAATAATAGTTCAAGAGAAATTTTATTTTTTTTGCGGTTTATTTAAAAACAATAAAACAATTTATAAATATTGAGGTAACTTATATATCATGAAAAGAAAAAAAATAGCAGGGATCAGGCTTTTGACTGCTTCCAAAATTGATTATCCGGATTCTCCGAATAAAGCCCGCATAGAAAGTTTCTCCAACAAATATTCGGACCGCGACTATGAAATTGTCTTCAACTGCCCTGAATTCACCTCGCTCTGCCCTGTAACCGGACAACCCGATTTCGGCGAAATCACGATAAAATATGTTCCCGACAAAAAATGCGTGGAGAGCAAATCTCTCAAAC
>JAGVIF010000141.1 GCA_020056205.1 Lentisphaeria bacterium
AAAATTGAAATGTCCAAATTCCCAAGGAATTTCTTTATATCGGGGCTTGGTGGATAGGGATTTTCATTTGTGTTCAATTTTATAAAACGCCTTCCGCGCGGTTGTTCACCGGGCTTATATCCGGACATCTTTTTTATTTCAGTTCTAAATAGCGATGACATAGAAATATACGAATTATTTTCGATTGCCGATTTTAAAAATCAATTATCGAATAGGTCGTATAGGACATATAGGACATATTCTCCCGAACTTAAGAACTTTCGCATTTCCGAACTACGGCGATTTATCGGTCTCGGGGTCGGAATCGAATGCCAATGGAAAATGGAAAAATGGAATAAAGCGATGCCAATAGCGATACCGACCCCGACCCCGAAAAAAGCGGTAGTTTCAAAAGAGAAGTCAGAATTTCCAATTTCTTCGCCGCAGAGACATAAGAGACATAAGAGACATAAGGGACGCAAGGGACATATTATTTTTCGATTTGGAGATTTGGTGATTTCCAATTTCAAAAACCTTTTTTAGCCACGAATTACACGAAAAAACACGAAAAGATTTTAGATTTTAAAACCTCTGATACTCTGATACTCTGATACTTTGACACTTTGATACTCTGACACATTGACATTCTCAATCTTCCGCCTCCCGAACTTCTCAATTGGCTTATCATTCTCATCCCCTTCCGGCTTTTAGGGACAATGCTTTTATCCTTTCTCTTGCCTTGCTCCTTCTGGGTTCGAGCTCCGGATTTATAAGTGTTACCTCTTGATACTTGTTGTAGAAACTTATTGCGGTTGAAGGATTTCGCGTGAATTTATCGTAAAAGACGGCAAGGTTCCATATAACTTTATGGTTTTCAGGCGCTCTCCTATGCGCGGCGACAAGATACGCCAGAGCATTTTTATAGTCCTTTTTCTCAACAAACAATACCCCCATCTCATTGAAAGGTTCAGGCCTGCTTTTGAAATCGGAAAATTGAGCCAACTGCCTGAATTTAGCCAACGCATCTTCTGTCCGTCCAAGTTTTGCGTATGTTCTGGCCAAATAATAAAGAGCCGCTCCGTTTGAAGGTTCAATTTTGTTCGCCTGAACAAACGGCGATAGGCAATCTCCGTATTTGTCGCTTTCAAAATATATCCTGCCAAGTGTATAAAGGGCGAGAAAATTCGACTCGTCAAGTTTGACGGCTTTTTTTAGTTCATCAGTGGCCGAGGCTATCTGACCGTTCTGTTCAAGAGCGATTGCGAGCAAAATTCTTGCCTGCTGGTCGTTCGGATTCTGTTTCACAGCCTTTTCAGCAAGGGATTTGGCTTTCTTCCAGTCCGCGTTTTTACCCGATACCGCATTGAGAGCGTCCAAAACCGTAATTTTGGAATTCGTCTTGCGAAATTCGCAAGACAAAACAAAAAGCGCTACGGCGCAGATCGAGAGGATAGCGAAAAGACTTTTTTCGGCTCTCTCAAGAAAAAACACGTTTTTATTTTTCATTTCAATCTGTCCTCTTTGTTCCACGGCATTTCGTTCCAAGAGCCGCTTTCCATTCTTTTTTGAATTATGTCCAAGAGCTTTCTCGCCTTTGAAGGACTGTATGTAAAAGGCGAAAACCAATCGTCCCATTCGCGGACAAAAACATAGACATACGCCATCCCGCCCCTGTCGCTGTCTATTTCAACTATGCAAGTTACCTTGGGTTCGGGAAAACCCCAGTCGTAATGAGTAAAAACTGTCTCGCTGCCGGGTCTCTCCCTGACAGAGCTTTTCCTCGTGTAAAATTCAGTCCATTCATTGACAGCGAATCTTTCCTTGGCGGCCGCGACTACGTCCTCATATTTATAAGGAATGAAGCGCCCGGAGGAACAGGAACACAAAACGAAAATAACGGTTATCAAAAAAAAGTTTTTTTTCATCCACTTGTCTCCAGATGTTTTCTTAAAATTAGACACGACAATATAAAGGCATTATATATTTTTTCAAAATTCTTGAAAAAATGATTTCATGGTCAATAGTTCGCGAGCCTGTCTTAACCCAAGTGCATGCGCTAAGCCAATTGAGAAGTTCTAAAGTTCCAAAATGCGAAAGTAAAGAACGAAAAAAGAAGTCAGCGAAAAAAGTAGAATTTAGAAAGTAGAAAGGAAAAGGGAAAGGGAAAAAGTAAGATGGAAAAGATTATGAACTTCGAACATCGAATGAAAAATCACCAAATACTAAGAGTGTCAGAGTATCAAAGTGTCAAAGTATCAGAGGTTTTAAAATCTAAAATCTTTTCGTGTTTTTTCGTGTAATTCGTGGCAAAAAAAGGGAAAAAGATGAAAAATAATTTCGAGTATTTCGCCTGTCCTGAGCTTGCCCGCAGTGAGCCTGTTCGCGGTGAGCTTGTCGAACTCGTCGAACTTGTCGAAGGATTGTTAAAAATCTAAGATCGGAACTTAGAACTAATGCTGCAAAATCTTTTACTCACGCTTTCATCAATTTTTCTGATGATGGCGCCGGGATTTATTTCCGCGAAAAGATCATTTATCGGAGAAAAAACGCTCACGGAACTGTCGGCGGTTCTCGTCAAATTCATATATCCATGCCTGATAATATCGTCAATAACGGGAAATTTCACATCTGCTGAACTGACTGCGCTTTGGTTTCTGCCTGTCTCCGCTTTCGGGATAATGTTTTTCGGATATCTGACTGGGCTTGTTTTACGCCGTTTTTTGGTTTTCAAAGACGATGAAGAGAGAAAAGCTTTTCATTTTCAGTGTGTTATGAATAATTATTCTTTCGTCCCCCTGCCCCTTGCGTTTGCTCTCTACGGAGAAAAAGGCGCTGGAGTTGTGATTGTCGCATCGCTTGGCGCCGAATTCGCGCTGTGGACGATCGGCATAGCCTCCCTGAAAGGCTTCTCAGCGGACAGGGAAAGCATTAATAAATTTTTTGTCCCTCCGTTGCTCGCTCTCTACTTTTCAGTGGGGTTTGTCATAGTTTCAGGCCAAACCGGAACGGATATCAATAAATTTTTATCAAATCCAATCCTTGAAAAAGTGATGAGCGCCATCACAATGATAGGGGCGGCCACGATACCGCTTGCAATGGTAGTATGCGGGGCGAGGATGGGGCTTGTTCCGACAGGAAAAATAACTCAAAGCAAGGTAGCGCTCCTCACTTTTGTGAGAGTTGTCGCGCTTCCTATCGCTATGATACTCATAATCCGCTGTCTGCCCTTCGACAACCTTTATCTGAATGTCCTCATGATCGTAGCTGTCATGCCTACAGCGGTCTCAAGCATATTGATAAGTGAATTATACGGCGGAGACAAAGATTTCATGACCGCGACAGTCCTCACAACGCATCTCGCCAGCCTGATAACAGCGCCTCTTATACTTTCATTCTTTCTGCTATGATTAAAAAAAAAGCCGCGACGGGCGCGGCCTTGTGTAAATATTCACTGAACCCCGTCTGCCTGTGCGTTACACGCAGACAGGTCTTTCAGTGAATATTTACATATTGGAAAAATCTATCAGAGCAATTTTGCAATTGCCTCAACGATTAAGAATTTTCCTCATAAAATACGCTATTTGCGGAAGAGTTTTTGATCCGCAATGCCTACGGGCTATTTCAAATGTTTCCTTCCG